>NZ_JBMOWQ010000103.1:0-17453 GCF_049310485.1 Pseudomonas sp. GZD-209 | reverse complement strand
AAAAAGACAGCGGGGGAAACCCCCCCCCAACCCCGGGTGGGGGGGGTGTTCTCCCCCCGCGAAAGGGCCATCAGATCGGGTTCGGGCAATCGATGAACAGGTGCTCCAGGGCAAACCGCCGTGCCAGGTAATCACCCAACGCCTGTACGCCATAACGCTCGGTGGCATGGTGCCCAGCGGCGATGAAACTGATGCCGTTCTCCCGGGCACTGTGGAAGGTCTGCTCGGACGCCTCGCCACTGATGAACAGGTCCACCCCCGCAGCGATGGCGGTATCGATATAGCCCTGACCGCCGCCGGTGCACCAGCCGACCCGGCGGATCATCTGCTCGCCCTCGATCACCAACGGCTCACGGCCCATGACCTCCTGCACCCGGCGGGCGAAATCACGCGCCGACAGCGGCTCGGCCAACGAGCCGACCAGGCCCACCACCTTGGGGTTGTTCGGGTCCAGCGGGCCTTCGACGGTGATGTCCAGCTGGCGCGCCAACTGCACGTTGTTGCCCACTTCGGGGTGCAGGTCCAGCGGCAGGTGGTAGGCCAGCAGGCTGATGTCGTGCTTGAGCAAGGTCTTCAGGCGGCGCTGCTTCATGCCGGTGATGCAAGGGTTTTCACCCTTCCAGAAGTAACCGTGGTGGACCAGCACCAGGTCGGCCTCGGCCTCGACGGCGGCATCGAGCAATGCCTGGCTGGCGGTGACCCCCGTGACGATGCGGCTGACCTGCGGGCGGCCCTCGACCTGCAGACCGTTAGGGCAGTAATCCTGGATTTTTGCACTGGCCAGGTAGCGCTCGGCTTCCTCGACCAGGGTATTGAGGGCGACGGCCATGAAAAATCTCCTCGAATTCGGCGTTGCACCAGGGCACGAAGCCCTATAATGGCCGCCATTATGGGCCGTTGCCGGCGCAGGGGAAACCGGCGGCAAGTGCTTGGGGGACTACCCCATCGCGGGGCAAGCCCGCTCCCACGCCTTCAATATCTGGCGTGGGAGCGGGCTTGCTCCGCGATGAGGCAGCCGTCGCCGATCGACTTTTTCACGTGTATGATCGCGCGCGCTCGCACCCTGGGCCGCACCGATGTGGCCCCCGCCCTACTCCCAGGATTGATTCATGCTCAAGGCTCTGCGTTATTTCGGCTGGCCCCTGCTCACCGGCGTACTGATCGCCATGCTGGTCATCCAGCGCTTCCCGCAATGGGTCGGCCTGCCCAGCCAGGACGTCAACCTGCAGCAGGCCCCGCAGACTACCCGGATCATGCAGGGCCCGGTCTCCTATGCCGATGCCGTGACCCTGGCCGCCCCGGCGGTGGTCAACCTGTACACCACCAAGGTGGTCAACAAGAGCGCCCACCCGCTGTTCGAAGACCCGCAGTTCCGGCGCTTCTTCGGCGACAACCTGCCCAAGCAGCGGCGCTGGGAATCGAGCCTGGGTTCGGCGGTGATCATGAGCCCCGAGGGCTACCTGCTGACCAACAACCACGTCACCAGTGGTGCCGACCAGATCGTCGTGGCGCTCAAGGATGGCCGCGAAACCCTGGCCCGGGTCATCGGCAGTGACCCGGAAACCGACCTCGCGGTACTGAAGATCGACCTCAAGAACCTGCCGGCGATCACCATCGGCCGCTCGGACAACATCCACATCGGCGACGTCACCCTGGCCATCGGCAACCCCTTCGGCGTCGGCCAGACTGTGACCATGGGCATCATCAGCGCCACCGGCCGCAACCAGCTGGGCCTGAACAACTACGAAGATTTCATCCAGACCGACGCGGCGATCAACCCGGGCAACTCCGGCGGCGCGCTGGTCGATGCCAACGGCAACCTGGTGGGCATCAACACGGCAATCTTCTCCAAGTCCGGCGGCTCGCAAGGCATCGGCTTCGCCATTCCGGTCAAGCTGGCACTGGAGGTGATGAAATCGATCGTCGAGCACGGCCAGGTGATCCGTGGCTGGCTGGGCATCGAAGTGCAGCCGCTGAGCCAGGAGCTGGCCGAGTCGTTCGGCATGCAGGGGCGCCCGGGCATCGTCGTGGCGGGGATTTTCCGCGATGGCCCGGCGGCACGTGCGGGGCTGCAGTTGGGGGATGTGATCCTCAGCATCAACGGCGAGCCGGCCGGCGATGGCCGCAAGTCGATGAACCAGGTGGCGCGGATCAAGCCTACCGATAAGATCACCATCGAAGTGGTGCGCAATGGTCAGCAGCTGAAGCTGATCGCCGAGGTGGGACTGCGGCCACCACCGGCGCCGGTGGCCACGAAGGAAGAAAACTAACGCTGACACCTCGTGGGAGCGGGCTTGCCCCGCGATAGCGCATGTCAGGCAATGGCGTTGTGCCCGCTGATGCCATCGCGGGGCAAGTCGCATCGGCGCACCGCCGCTCCCACGCGTTACTGCATCAATGCAAGATCTGGCTCAGGAACAACTTGGTCCGGTCACTGCGCGGCCGGTCGAAGAACTCGTCCGGTGCCGCCTGCTCGACGATCTCGCCCTTGTCCATGAAGATCACCCGGTTCGCCACGGTGCGGGCAAAGCCCATCTCGTGGGTCACGCAGAGCATGGTCATGCCGTCCTCGGCCAGGCTGACCATGGTGTCGAGCACTTCCTTCACCATCTCCGGGTCGAGCGCCGATGTCGGTTCGTCGAACAGCATGATCTTCGGCTTCATGCACAGCGCCCGGGCAATCGCCACGCGCTGCTGCTGACCACCGGACAACTGCCCCGGGTACTTGTGCGCCTGCTCTGGAATACGTACGCGCTCCAGGAAGTGCATGGCGATTTCCTCGGCCTTGCGCCGTGGCATCTTGCGCACCCACATGGGCGCCAGGGTGCAGTTCTCGAGGATGCTCAGGTGCGGGAACAGGTTGAAGTGCTGGAACACCATGCCCACCTCGCGGCGGATCGCCTCGATCTGCTTGAGGTCGTTGGTCAGCTCCACACCGTCGACGACAATGCGCCCCTGCTGGTGCTCTTCCAGGCGGTTGAGGCAGCGGATGGTGGTCGACTTGCCCGAGCCGGACGGCCCGCACAACACGATGCGCTCACCCTGGCGCACGTTCAGGTTGATGTCCTTGAGCACATGGAACTGGCCGTACCACTTGTTCACGCCCTGCATCTGGATGATGCCTTCGGGGCCGGCAGGCTGCTTGATCGCTTCACTCATTTTGAAACTCCTAACGCTTGTGGCCAGTGTCCAGCTTGCGCTCCAGGTGCATGGAGTAGCGGGACATACCGAAACAGAAAATCCAGAACACCAGGGCGGCGAACACGTAGCCCTCGGTCGCCATGCCCAGCCAGGCAGGGTCGGCAGCCGCCTGCTTGACGCTGTTGAGCAGGTCGAACAGGCCGATGATGATCACCAGGCTGGTGTCCTTGAACAGGGCAATGAAGGTGTTGACGATGCCGGGGATCACCAGCTTGAGCGCCTGGGGCAGGATCACCAGGCCCATCGCCCGCCAGTAGCCCAGGCCCATGGCCGCGGCAGCTTCGTACTGGCCCTTGGGGATGGCCTGCAAACCACCGCGTACCACCTCGGCGATGTACGCCGACTGGAACAGGATCACGCCGATCATCGCCCGCAGCAGCTTGTCGAAGCTCATGCCCTCGGGCAGGAACAGCGGCAGCATCACCGAGGACATGAACAGCACGGTGATCAGCGGCACGCCGCGCCAGAACTCGATGAAGGTGACACAGACCACCTTAACTGCCGGCATGTTCGAACGGCGCCCCAGGGCCAACAGGATACCCAGCGGCAGCGCGCCGACGATGCCGACCGTGGCGATCACCAGGGTGAGCATCAGGCCGCCCCACTGGTTGGTGGGTACGTTGGTCAGGCCCAGATAGCCGCCATGCAGCAGGGTGTAGGCCAGCACCGGGTACAGCACCAGGAAGCCCAGCCCGTACACGGCCTTGCGGGGGAAGCGCTTGATGAACAACGGTGCGGCGCCGAGCACCGCGAGCCAGACGGTCAGGTCGACGCGCCAGCGCAGCTCGCTGGGGTAGTAGCCATACATGAACTGGCCGAAACGCTGCTGGATGAACACCCAGCAGGCGCCGTCCTTGGTGCAGTCGGCACGGGTGGTGCCGACCCAGTTGGCATCGATGAACGCCCATTGCAGCAAGGGCGGCACGATCAGCCACACCAGGTACAGGGCGAACAGCGTCAGCAGGGTGTTCAGCCAGCTGGAGAACAGGTTGGCCCGCATCCAGGCGAGCACGCCGATGGTCTTCACCGGTGGCGGCATGTCAGGTTTGAAAACATGAGCTGTCACGGAAGTACCCTCACCGTTCGATCAGCGCAATGCGCTTGTTGTACCAGTTCATCAACAGCGAAATGCTGATGCTGATGGCGAGATAGACGCTCATGGTGATGGCGATCACCTCGATGGCCTGGCCGGTCTGGTTGAGCACGGTACCGGCGAACAGCGAGACCATCTCCGGGTAGCCGATGCCGGCAGCCAGCGACGAGTTCTTCGCCAGGTTCAGGTACTGGCTGGTCAGCGGCGGAATGATCACCCGCAGCGCCTGAGGGATGATCACCTTGCGCAACGTCGGGCCTTCGCGCAGGCCGAGCGAGCGGGCCGCTTCGGTCTGGCCATGGCTGACCGAGCGAATGCCGGAGCGCACGATTTCAGCGATGAACGCTGCGGTATAGATCGTCAGCGCCAGGGTCAACGCCAGCAGCTCGGGGATCAGCACCCAGCCACCGACGAAGTTGAAGCCCTTGAGCTGCGGCACTTCCCAGTGCACCGGGCTGCCGAACAGCAGCGCGCAAACGCCAGGGATGCCGACCAGCAACAGCAGGCCGACCCAGAACTTGTGGAACGGCTGGCCGGTCTCGTCGAAGCGCTTGTTGACATGGCGCACCATCAGCACGATGGCGACGATTGCCAGCGCCAGCGCCGCCGCGAACGGCCAGAAGCCCTCGGCCATCGAGGCACCGGGCATGTTCAGGCCACGGTTGCTGATGAAGAAGGTGTCGTCGATATTGATGCTGCCCCGCGGCCCCGGAAGGGTGAGGAACACCGCGAAGTACCAGAACAGGATCTGCAGCAGCGGCGGGATGTTGCGGAAGGTTTCCACGTATACCGTCGCCAGCTTGTTGATCATCCAGTTCTGCGACAGCCGTGCCACGCCGATGATGAAGCCCAGCAGCGTCGCCAGGATGATGCCGATGAAGGTCACCAGCAGGGTGTTGAGCAGGCCGATGACGAACACCCGGGCATAGCTGTCCGATTCCACATAGGGGATCAGGTGCTGGGCAATGCCGAAGCCGGCACTGCGCTCGAGGAAGTCGAAGCCCGAGGTGATGCCCCGGTGCTGCAGGTTGGTCTGGGTGTTGTGGAACAGGTACCAGCCCAGGCCGGCCACGAAGACCACCGTGACGATCTGGAACAGCCACGCGCGCACACGTGGATCGCTAAGGGAAAACCCTTTCCGTGCGCCGATTTGATTTTGCATGAAGTGCCCCGAAAAGAAGGGAGTCGAACGACCTGCGGCGGCTGGATGCCGCCGCAGGGTGCAGGCATCAGCGCACTGGCGGTGCGTACTGGATGCCGCCGTTGTTCCACAGGGCGTTCAGGCCGCGGTCGATCTGCAGCGGGGTTTCCTTGCCCAGGTTCTTCTCGAACACTTCACCGTAGTTGCCGACCTGCTTGACGATCTGTACCACCCAGTCCTTCGGCAGCTTCAGGTCCTTGCCGTACTCGCCGTCGGCGCCGAGCATACGGGCGACGTCGGGGTTCTTGGTGGCCTTGGCTTCGGCCTCGACGTTCTTCGAGGTGATGCCCATCTCTTCGGCATTGAGCATGGCGAACAGGGTCCACTTGACGATGCTGAACCACTCTTCGTCGCCTTTGCGCACCACCGGGCCCAGCGGCTCCTTGGAGATGGTTTCCGGCAGTACCACGTATTCGGTCGGCGCGGCCAGCTTGGAGCGCTGTGCGTAGAGCTGCGACTTGTCGGAGGTCAGTACGTCGCAACGGCCCGACTCCAGCGACTTGGCGCTCTCGTCGGAGGTGTCGAAGGTGATCGGGGTGTACTTCAGGCCATTGGCGCGGAAGTAGTCGGAGACGTTCAGCTCGGTGGTGGTACCGGCCTGGATGCAGATGGTGGCGCCGTCGAGCTCCTTGGCGCTGGAAACGCCGAGCTTCTTGTTCACCAGGAAGCCGATGCCGTCGTAGTAGGTTACGCCGGCGAACACCAGGCCCATGCCGGCATCGCGCGAGCTGGTCCAGGTGGTGTTGCGCGACAGCACGTCGACTTCGCCGGACTGCAGCGCAGTGAAGCGTTCCTTGGCGTTGAGCTGGCTGAACTTGACCTTCTTGGCGTCGCCGAACACGGCGGCGGCCACGGCGCGGCAGACATCGGCATCGATACCGACGATGTTGCCTTTGGCGTCAGGGACCGAGAAACCTGGGAGACCATCGCTCACGCCACACTGGACGAAGCCCTTCTTCTGCACCGCGTCGAGGGTGGCGCCGGCCTGGGCGAAGCTGGTGGCGCCCAGCGCAGCGGCGGCGGTCAGGACTGCCAGGGTGGATTTCAACATCTTCATCAACAACCTCCAAATCGCTCTTGTTGTACGAGCCGGAATTGCACCGCACCCTTATGAGGCGCATCCGACCCCGTGTTGGCTTGTTTTTGGGTCAATTGGCGCAATGAGCTGTTCTATGACAGCCTTTATATCCACACGAGGGGTGTTACCGTGACTGGCCCACTCCTTCGCATGACAAGGTCATAGCAAAGGGCGTACCACAGTTGCAGGCTTAAGCGATTAAGCGGGCGTCAAGTAGGAAAAGTTGTAGAGTTGCGACATCTTTTTCTGGCATTAACCTCCATCGCCTTCTTTTTACGCACTCATTACGTACGCACGCACTTTTTCGGAGCAGTCATGACCAACCCGCTGATTCTCGAACCCCAGAACACCGCCGACGCCTGTGTGATCTGGTTGCACGGCCTGGGGGCCGACCGTTACGACTTCCTACCGGTGGCCGAGTTTCTCCAGGAGCGCCTGCTCAGCACCCGCTTCGTCATGCCCCAGGCCCCGACCCGCCCGGTGACCATCAACGGCGGCTATGAAATGCCCAGCTGGTACGACATCAAGGCCATGACCCCGGCACGGGCCATCGACGAAGCGCAGCTTGAGGAATCGGCCGCACAGATCATCGCGCTGATCAAGGCCGAACAGGCCAAGGGCATCAACCTGTCGCGGATCATCCTGGCGGGCTTTTCCCAGGGTGGCGCCGTGGTGCTGCACACCGCCTATATAAAGTGGCAGGAAGCCCTGGGCGGGGT
The DNA here is from genome assembly GCF_049310485.1 of Pseudomonas sp. GZD-209. Classification (NCBI taxonomy): domain Bacteria; kingdom Pseudomonadati; phylum Pseudomonadota; class Gammaproteobacteria; order Pseudomonadales; family Pseudomonadaceae; genus Pseudomonas; species Pseudomonas sp. GZD-209. Next base: position 10,161 of record NZ_JBMOWQ010000103.1, on the reverse strand, counting down.
GATTGCCCTGTCCACCTACGCCCCGACCTTCACCGACAGCCAGCAACTGAGCGCCTGCCAGCAGCGCACGCCCGCGCTGTGCCTGCACGGCGTGCACGACCCGGTGGTGATCCCCTCGATGGGCCGCACGGCGTTCGAATACCTCAATACCTGGGGTGTGGCCGCGCAATGGCACGAATACCCGATGGAACACGAGGTAGCGGTGGCCGAGCTGAACGATATCCACGACTGGCTGAGCCGCCAGTTGCAGTGAGCCTGTAGCCGCCCGAGCATTGCACTACGCCGCGCCCGATTCTTGCATTACACTGCCCGGCGTACATTCCTTAATCAATTGACGAGATGATCGTGCTCAAGGCACTCAAGAAAATATTTGCCAAGGGAGACGCCGCGCCGCCAGCCGCCGAGCCCGTCGCCGTGACCCCGCCCGCGCCGGCACCGCAACCGGCCGCAGAAAATACAGCGCCGCGCGCCAGCGCCAAGCCCAAAGCCGCGCCGGCCGCCGCCGACCAGCCGGCCACCGAGCCCGCCCCCACGCAGCAGTCCGCCACGCCAAAGCCGCGGCGCGAGCGCAAGCCCAAACCCCAGGCCAGCCTGTGGAAGCCCGAAGACTTCGTGGTCGAGCCGCAAGAGGGCAAGACCCGCTTCCACGACTTCAAGCTCTCCAACGAGCTGATGCACGCCATCCACGACCTCGGTTTCCCATATTGCACGCCGATCCAGGCCGAAGTACTGGGCTACACCCTGCGTGGCCAGGACGCCATTGGTCGGGCCCAGACCGGCACCGGCAAGACCGCCGCGTTCCTGATCTCGATCATCTCGCAGCTGCAGCAGACCCCGCCGCCCAAAGAGCGCTACATGGGCGAACCGCGCGCGCTGATCATCGCCCCGACCCGCGAGCTGGTGGTACAGATCGCCAAGGACGCCGTGGCCCTGACCAAGTACAGCGGCCTGAACGTGATGAGCTTCGTCGGCGGCATGGACTTCGACAAGCAGCTCAAGGCCCTCGAAGCCCGCCACTGCGACATCCTGGTGGCCACTCCGGGCCGCCTGCTGGACTTCCAGCAGCGTGGCGAAGTGCACCTGGACATGGTCGAGGTGATGGTGCTGGACGAAGCCGACCGCATGCTCGACATGGGCTTCATCCCCCAGGTGCGGCAGATCATCCGCCAGACCCCGCCGAAGAGCGAGCGCCAGACCCTGCTGTTCTCCGCCACCTTCACCGAAGACGTGATGAACCTGGCCAAGCAGTGGACCACCAACCCGGCCATCGTCGAGATCGAGCCGGAGAACGTCGCCAGCGAAACCGTCGAGCAGCACGTCTACGCGGTAGCCGGCAGCGACAAGTACAAGCTGCTGTACAACCTGGTCACCCAGCACAAATGGGAACGGGTGATGGTGTTCGCCAACCGCAAGGACGAAGTGCGGCGCATCGAGGAAAAACTGGTGCGCGACGGCATCAACGCCGCCCAGCTTTCCGGCGACGTGCCGCAGCACAAGCGCATCCGTACCCTGGAAAACTTCCGCGAAGGGCGCATCACCGTGCTGGTGGCCACCGATGTGGCCGGCCGTGGCATCCACATCGACGGCATCAGCCATGTGATCAACTTCACCCTGCCGGAAGACCCGGACGACTACGTGCACCGCATTGGCCGTACTGGCCGCGCGGGTGCCGAGGGCGTGTCGATCAGCTTCGCTGGTGAGGACGACTCCTACCAGTTGCCGGCGATCGAGGAACTGCTGGGGCGCAAGATCAAGTGCGAGATGCCCCCGGACGAGCTGCTCAAGCCTGTGCCGCGTAAAGGGCACTGAGGCGTCACTCTTATTGGGGCTGCTCTGCAGCCCTTCGCGGGTCAAGCCCGCCCCCACAGGTACGACGCATGTCTCAAGCATTGCGCGATTCCTGTGGGAGCGGGCTTGCCCCGCGAAGGGCCGCAGGGCGGCCCCAATTGCTTTGCTTGACCGCACTGTCCGTACCCGCGATATTGCTCCATAGAACAAAAAGTCCATAATGGACGAAATTGTTTATCAGGAGCCGTTCATGCCCACGCCCCTCGTCATCGATCAACAACACGCCCGCCACCTGCTCGGCCAGTTGGACGTGCCGCAGATCCTGCGCAAGCTGTTCCGCGACCTGGCCGCAGGCGAAGCGGTGCAGCCCCCTCAGCAACTGGTGGAGTTTCCCGCCGGGCGCGGCGACTTCATCAACTATGGCGGGGTGCTGGCCGAGGAGCGCGTCTACGGGATCAAGACGTCACCTTACATCGTTCGCGAACAGGGCCCACTGGTGACGGCCTGGACCCTGCTGATGTCGATGGACAGCGGCCAGCCGCTGCTGCTGTGCGACGCCGGCGAGCTGACCACCGCGCGCACCGCCGCCACCACCGCCGTGGCCGTCGACGCCCTGGCCCCGCCCCAGGCCCGGCGCCTGACCGTGATCGGCAGCGGCGCCATTGCCCGTGCCCACCTGCACTACGTGCGTGGCCTGCGCCAATGGCAGGACATCCGCCTGTTCTCGCCAAGCCTCGCCCAGCAAAGCGCCGCGCAACGCCAGCAACTGACCGACCTGGACGATCGCCTGCAACTGGCCGACAGCCTGGAGCAGGCGCTGATCGATGCCGACGTGATCATGCTGTGCACCTCCTCGGCCGGCCCGGTGATCGACCCCGGCCAGTTGAGCAAGCCGGCACTGATCACCTCGATCAGCACCAATGCCGTGCGTGCCCATGAGGTGCCCCCGTCCAGCCTGCAGCATATGGATGTGTACTGCGATTACCGGGTAACCACTCCAGGCAGCGCCGGAGAAATGCTGATCGCTGCCGAGCAGACCGGCTGGCGGCCCGAGGCGATCATCGGCGACCTTGCGCAACTGCTCAGCGGCCAGGCGCCCGTGCCGAGCTACCAGCGCCCCGCCTTCTTCCGCTCCATTGGCCTTGGCCTGGAAGACATCGCCCTGGCCAATGCCCTGTATCGCCTGCAACAGGCCAGCTGAGGCCCGCACGGATGACGCGCCGCCGTGATTGCGGCACACTCCCAGCGCCCTTGGCACAAGGGCGCTGATACCCCATGGAGCCTGCCACGATGCCTTCACCTAGCCCCGACCCGGCCCTGGACAACTACCGGGCCATCGCCGACGCGATCGCCACCCTGTTCTTCCCCCATGCCGAAGTGGTGCTGCACGACCTGCGCAGCCAGAAGATCGACTACATCGCCAACAACCTGTCCAAACGCGAGGTCGGCGACGATGCCGCCCTGGAAGACCTGCTTGAGCCCGGCACCGACGAAACCAACATCGGCCCCTACGAGAAGCTCAACTGGGACGGCCAGAAGATCCGTTCGCTGAGCACCGTGCTGCGCGACAGCGCAGGCAAGCCGCTGGCGGTGCTGTGCATCAACCTGAATATCTCGCTGTTCGAAAACGCCCGGGCGGCGCTGGACCTGTTCCTTTCGCCGAGCCGGCTGATCCCCCAGCCCGATGCGCTGTTCCGCGACGACTGGCAGGAACGTATCAACACCTTCCTCAATGGCTGGCTGCGCGAGCACCAGCTGAGCCTGAGCGTGCTCAACCGCGACCACAAGCGCGAGCTGGTGCTGGCCCTGCATGCCGAGGGCGCGTTCAAAGGCAAGAGTGCGGCCAACTACGTGGCCAATGTGCTGGGGATGGGGCGGGCGACGGTGTACAAGCACCTGAAGGAGCTCAAGGCCTGAAACCGCTCAGGCCTTGAACCCAGGGCGGCTCAGTCGCCGTAGATGTCCGACTTGAAGTACTTGCCCTGGATCTTCTGGTACTCGCCACTGGCCCGCAGTGCGTCGATGGCGCCGTTGAGCTGGCTGACCAACTCGCCGTTGCCCTTGCGCACGGCAATACCGGCACCTTCGCCAACGTATTTCGGGTCCTTCAGCTCCGGGCCGACGAAGGCGTAGTCTGCGCCGCGCGGCATCGACAGGAAGTCATCCAGCGGGATGGTGTCGGCGAAGATCGCATCCACCCGCCCCGATGCCAGGTCCATGTAGATCTCTTCGTTGTTGCTGTAGCGCTTGACCTTGACGCCCTTGGGCTCGAGCACTTCGGTGGCGTAGCGGTCGGTAGTGGTGGCGCGCTGCACACCGATGGTCTTGCCGACCAGGCTCTGGTACTGGTCATCGACCGCCGCGCCCTTCTTCATCACCAGCCGTGACGAGGTGAAGTAGTACTTGTGGGTGAAGTCCACGGACTTCTTGCGCTCGTCGGTGATGGTCATCGACGACAGGGCGGCGTCGATCTTCTTCACCTTCAGCGACGGGATCAGCCCGTCGAACTCGACCTCGTTCCACACGCACTTGACCTTGAGCTGCGCGCACAGGGCGTTGCCGATGTCATAGTCGAAACCGACGATTTCGCCCTTGTCGTTCTTCGAGGCAAACGGCGGGTAGGCGGCTTCGATGCCAATACGCAGCACCGGCTCGGCGGCGAACAGGTTGCTGCCGGCCAACAGGCCCAGGGCCAGACCACTGATCAGGGTGATTTTCTTCATCGGAATCTCGCTCGCTCATTATTGGAGGTTGTGGTGCAAGACAGAGGTAAAGACAAAGGCCGCAAGGCCGTATGGAATCATTTTGTACTTATGATTCCATACTGGACTTTTGTGTCTTGAAACTCAACCACCTCCGAGACGAAATGCACGCCCCGAAAAAGCTGGCTTACCAGCGCCGGGCAGCGTCCTCGTCGCTCTGCTTGCCCTCGACCCAGCGCGGGCCGTCGCCGGTCTGTTCTTTCTTCCAGAACGGCGCCCGGGTCTTGAGGTAATCCATGATGAAGTTGCAGGCGTCGAATGCCGCCTGGCGGTGTGCGCTGGCCACCCCGACGAACACGATCGGTTCGCCCGGTTCCAGGGCACCGATGCGGTGCAACACCTCGACCTTGAGCAGCGGCCAGCGCTGCTCGGCCTCGACCACGATCTTGGCCAGGGCCTTCTCGGTCATGCCCGGGTAGTGTTCGAGGAACATCCCCGCCACGTCCTGGCCATCGTTGAAATCGCGCACATAGCCGACAAAGCCGACCACCGCACCCACGCCGACGTTGGCGGCGTGCATGGCGTTGACCTCGAACCCCGGGTCGAACGCCGCCTCCTGCACACGTACGGCCATGGTCAGCCTCCGGTCACCGGCGGGAAGAACGCGACTTCGTCGCCCTCCTCCAGCGGCTCGTCGAGCCTGCACAGCTCTTCGTTGCGCGCGCACATCAGGTTCTGCTCGGCCAGCACGGTGTACTGCCCGCCCTTGGCCACCAGGGCCTGGCGCACATCGTCCAGCACCTTGAAGGTGCCCTCCACCCGCTCGACATCGACGCCCAGCAATTCGCGATAGCGGGCGAAATACATGACCTTGACCTTCATCACCCCTCCACCTTGTAGTGGCCGCTCTTGCCGCCGGTCTTCTCCAGCAGGCGCACCTGCTCGATGACCATGCCTTTGTCCACCGCCTTGCACATGTCGTAGATAGTCAACGCGGCGACACTGGCCGCGGTCAGCGCTTCCATCTCGACCCCGGTCTGCCCGGCCAGCTTGCAGCGCGCGACGATGTGCACCACGTCCTCGCCCTCGGCCGCCAGCTCGACCTTGACGCTGGTGAGCATCAACGGGTGGCACAGCGGGATCAGGTCACTGGTCTTCTTCGCCGCCTGGATGCCAGCGATACGCGCCACGGCGAACACGTCACCCTTGGGGTGTTCGCCATCGACGATCATGCGCAAGGTGGCCGGCAACATGCGCACCCGCGCCTCGGCCAGCGCCTCGCGTGCGGTCACGGCTTTTTCAGTGACGTCGACCATGTTGGCGCGCCCCTGGGAATCAAGATGAGTCAGCACAGCTCTGCTCCTGTGAAGGGAAAGCAGAGTGTAAACCCGTGGGTCAGGTTTGAGCAGAGGGCATCGCGGGGCAAGTCGCATCGGCGGTATGCCGATACGACTTGCCCCGTGAAGTGTTACAGATGCGACTCGGCGTACTCGGCCAGTACCGAGCGCGGCACACCCTGCAGGGTGATGTGCACGCCGTGGGGGAAGTCCTTGAAGCGTTCGGTCAGGTAGGTCAGCCCGGAACTGGTGGCCGACAGGTAGGGGGTGTCGATCTGCGCCAGGTTGCCCAGGCAGACCACCTTCGAACCAGCACCGGCACGGGTGATGATGGTTTTCATCTGGTGCGGGGTGAGGTTCTGGCACTCGTCGATCAGGATCAGGCTCTGCTGGAAGCTGCGCCCGCGGATGTAGTTCATCGACTTGAACTGCAGCGGGACCCTTTCGAGGATGTACTCGACACTGCCGTGGGTGCTCTCGTCATCCATGTGCAAGGCTTCGAGGTTGTCGGTGATGGCGCCCAGCCAAGGTTCCATCTTCTCCGCCTCGGTGCCCGGCAGGAAGCCGATCTCCTGGTCCAGCCCCTGCACGCTGCGTGTGGCGATGATGCGCCGGTAACGCTTGCTGACCATGGTCTGCTCGATGGCCGCGGCCAGTGCCAGGATGGTCTTGCCGGAACCGGCAGCGCCGGTCAGGTTGACCAGGTGGATATCCGGGTCGAGCAAGGCGAACAGCGCCAGGCTCTGGTGGATGTCGCGCGGTTTCAGGCCCCAGGCCTCCTGGTGCAGCAGCGGCTCCTGGTGCAGGTCGAGCAGCAGCAGTTCGCTGTCGCGGATGCCCTTGACCCAGCCGACGAAGCCCTGCTCATCGATGATGAACTCGTTGATGTGCACAGCCGGCAGGTTGTCGATCATCTGTACCCGGTGCCAGGTGCGGCCCCGCTCCTGACGGGTGTCGACCTTGCTGACCCGGTCCCAGAAGGAACCGGTGACCGAGTGGTAGCCCTTGGACAGCAAGGACACGTCGTCGACCAGCTGATCGGTGCTGTAGTCCTCGGCGGCAATCCCGCAGGCGCGCGCCTTCAGGCGCATGTTGATGTCTTTGGTGACCAGCACCACGTCCAGGTCCGGGCGCTTGGCGCGCAGGTCCAGCAACTGGTTGATGATGATGTTGTCGGCAAGGTTCTCGGGGAGCAGGCGGTTCGGCTCGTTGCGCGTGCTCATGAGGATGGACAGGAAGCCCTTGGGCCCGCTCTTGCCGCGCTGGATCGGGACACCCTTCTCGACATCGCTGGGCGAGGCGTCGCCCAGGGTCTGGTCGATCAGGCGGATGGCCTGGCGACATTCGGCGGCGATGGTGTGTTTACCGGTCTTGAGCTTGTCGAGTTCCTCCAGCACCGTCATCGGCAAGGCGACGTGGTGCTCCTCGAAGTTGAGCAGGGCGTTAGGGTCGTGAATCAGGACGTTGGTATCGAGCACATACAGGATTGGCTGGTTGGAGGAAGGGTTGCGTCCTTGGTCATCCATACTCGGTCACCTTATGTGAAAGCCACACGGCGCATACGGCTGCGCCGCAAAGTGACTGCCGTTTCCCCCGTATCCGCGTTGTTACGGGCGGGGATTTCACCTGGCAAGGCTGGCGTGGATGACGCCACCTGTGCTGCAGGTTTCGGCTGTCTGGTTCCTTGATACCGCAAAAACGATGACGGTAAAAAGTCTTTTTACGCACAGATGAAGTTTATTTTTCCGATTGACGAACAGGGCTTGGCGTGGGGGTTGGGTGGGACTACGCTCAGAGATCAAATGCCGTGTTTTAGCTGGATTTTTTGATGATCCGTTCGGATATTGCAGCGCCTATCAGATCGAGCGCCGCCCGCGCGGCGCATCGCGGGACAAGCCCGCTCCCACATTTGTTTCGGGCCAATTATGTCTGTGAGGGTACCGCTGCCCGCCTTGGTGCATGCCTCAAGTCAGGCGAGACGCCAGCAGTGCCAACCTTGATACCGCGTCGTACCAACAAGGCGGACCAGGTAATGGCACAGGACAGACTGGCCCGAAACAAATGTGGGAGCGGGCTTGTCCCGCGATGCGCCGCGCGGGCGGCGCTCGATCTCATAGGCGCTGCAAATCCACCGCCCCACACCTAGCCGCCATCACGCAATCAACAGCCAAACCTACTCCCCCACCCCATACTCCCGACACCCCTCCCAACCAATCCCGCTCTGCGCCGTGTGCTGCAACAGCCACTCCAGCGCCGGCTGCGCCTTGGGCAGGTGGTCACGGAACTGGATCACCCCCTTGCGCCACAGCAGCATCAGGGTCATCACCCGCTGCGCCGAAGCCTCGGCAGTCAGCGGCCCATCATCCTGAGCATCGATATCCCACAACGACACCCGCAACCGCTGGCTGGCCATGAACGCCTCGCCATCCCCACGCCGCTGCCCGTAGGGCGGGCGGAACAACGGCACATACTGCGCTGGCAGGTCCGCCTGAACCCGCGCCTGGCTACGCCGCAACGAGTCCTGCCAGCCCTGCCACTGGGCATGGGAGCGGTACTCCCAGCCCTGAATGCCCACGCACTGGCCCGCATACAGCCCGGCCAGCGCCCCACTGTCACGCCGCTGCTGCAGCCGATTGCCCAGCACGAAGAAGATGCCGTCGAGCTTCTGCCGGCGCAGATAGTCGGCCAGGCCATCGGTGTTGCCGCCCACAGGGCCGGGGCCGCCGACGAAGCTCAGGAGGAACACGCGATCGTTGAGCTCATCGCCGTTTCGCTCGCGCGCGGACAGCTTTTCCACCTCGCTGGAAGTCTGCGGAAACACCGCCGCCTTGCGCAGCAGCTCGTCCAGGTAGCGGGTGTGGAACTGGTGGCTGGGCTCGATCCAAGTTGCGTAGAACTTGCCGACTTCTGCGGCGAATGTAGCCGACTTAGTGCGCAAATCAGCCATTGACTCCAGCGGATAGCAAAACGACGCATCCTGCTCGCAACTCTGCTGCGCCTGCTGATAATTGGTCCACAGCCGCTGCCACATGCGCGCCCGCAGCGCACGGATCACCGGCAGGTTGACCTTGCGCAAGCCCAGGCGCTCCGCCAGCGCCGGCTCATCGAGCATCTCGCTTTCCTGCAGCACCCGGGCAAACGAAAGGATCTCGGCGCGCGAGGCCACGTCGAACAACGCCGGGCTGTCGAGTTTTTCGGGCCACAGGCTGCGCTCGAAGCTGACGAAATCTGCAGGGGCGGCCTGCACGCCCAGGCTCAGCAGCCCGGCCAGCAGGGCAAAAGCGATACGCACGATGAACGGTCTCCATGAAGGCATGCCGCGCACTATAGCGCGACGCCCGGCGAAACTCCGTGGCCATGTGCCCTGGCTATCGTCGCCATAGTTTGGCGTTACCCCGCCAGCCCCGTAGAATCCGCCCATTGATTCCAGGAGCCGACCCGATGCTGACGGTGATTTCCCCCGCCAAGACCCTCGACTACGACACCCCGCCGGTAACCCAGCGCCACACCTTGCCCCAGTACCTGGACGACTCCCAGGCGTTGATCATGCAGTTGCGCGAGCTGTCGCCGGCACAGATCAGCGAACTGATGCACCTCTCCGACAAGCTCGCCGGCCTCAATGCCGCACGCTTCGGCAGCTGGACCCCGGATTTCACCCCGGCCAACGCCAAGCAGGCGCTGCTGGCGTTCAAGGGTGACGTGTACACCGGCCTGGACGCCGAAAGCCTCGGCGAAGACGACTTCAGCTATGCCCAGGAGCACCTGCGCATGCTCTCCGGCCTGTACGGCCTGCTGCGCCCGCTGGACCTGATGCAGCCCTACCGCCTGGAAATGGGCACCAAGCTGGCCAATGCCCGCGGCAAGGACCTGTATGCCTTCTGGGGCACGCGCATCAGCGAGTGGCTGAACCAGGCCCTGGCCGAACAGGGTGACGACGTGCTGCTCAACCTGGCCAGCAACGAGTACTTCAGCGCGGTGAAGAAGAGCGCCTTGAAGGCGCGGGTGATCAATGTCGACTTCAAGGACCTGAAGAACGGCCAGTACAAGATCATCAGCTTCTATGCCAAGAAGGCCCGCGGCATGATGAGCCGCTTCGTGATCGAGCAGCGCATCAACGACCCCGAGCAGCTCAAGCGCTTCGATGTGCAGGGCTACTACTACAGCGCCGAGCAGTCCAAGCCCGATCACCTGGTGTTCCTGCGCGATCACGCCGAAGGCTGATTATTCATCGCGGGGCAAGCCCTGAAAAGCCATTTTTCAGACGCCAAAAAACCACCACCCATACCTTTATCGCAAAACGCCATAAGACCGTTCGTACTTTTTTGACGAATTTT
>NZ_JBMOWQ010000102.1:0-4022 GCF_049310485.1 Pseudomonas sp. GZD-209 | reverse complement strand
GGGGCTTATTCCTCGTGCCGCCCCCCCGCCCGTATCTGGGTGGCCCTCCCCCCCCCCCGCGATTGCATTGGCAGCCCTGCAAGGGGGCATGCCCTGAAAAGCCATTTTTCAGACGCCAAAAAACCACCACCCATACCTTTATCGCAAAACGCCATAAGACCGTTCGTACTTTTTTGACGAATTTTGAAAAATATTTTCGAATGCTGGCATATAACCATCCCGCTGCGTTTTCGCCCTTTATAGACGGGGGTGAAACTAGCGCGTGCCATCAAAGTGAAAGTATTTGCCACTGAAAAAATATTTAGAAATCTTTCATCCACGCCGAACCCGGCCAGGAACTTCTACCGCGCCGCATGGCTCATAGCACCCGTAACAAGTTTCAAGCGCCGCAGCGTGAGAGATGACTTACAGATGACAAAGTGCCGCTATCGCGCACAACCCAACAAACTTCAAAGGCGGTACAGGAAGTGCCAAAAGCCATTATCCATGCAGGAGACAAGCGCCCCTAACATACGTCCTAGTGGTTGATTTCAAAGGATTTATCCACTTGAAAGAACAAGCACTGCAGTACGCATACGGCGAACTGCAATAAAGACGGCTGCATTTCAGGGCACGCCTTATTAATACTGGCCTTAGCTTGCCAACGTTGAGTGCATAACTTTCTGCGCTCCGGATTTATTCATGCCTGCGCACGGTGAAGTGTCAATTCGCCAGGGAGCCGTGCGCCCGAAAACTGCTGGTCAATCAACCCGGCTGGCTCTTTCGAAGAAGGGCTGGCGTGATAAACACACGAGGTGAATACGATGCGTATCAGCATCTTTGGTTTGGGTTATGTGGGTGCAGTCTGTGCCGGTTGCCTGTCGGCACGCGGCCATGAAGTGATTGGTGTGGACGTGTCCAGCACCAAGATCGACCTGATCAACCGGGGCAAGTCGCCCATCGTCGAGCCGGGCCTGGAAGCACTGCTGCAACAGGGCGTGGCCAATGGCCGCCTGCGTGGCACCACCGATTTCGCCGAAGCCATCCGTGCCAGCGACGTGTCGATGATCTGCGTCGGTACCCCGAGCAAGAAAAACGGCGACCTGGGCCTGGAATACATCGAGTCGGTGTGCCGCGAAATCGGCTACGTACTGCGCGACACCAGCCGCCGCCACACCATCGTGGTACGCAGCACCGTGCTGCCGGGCACCGTCAAGAACGTGGTGATCCCGATCCTCGAGGACTGCTCGGGCAAGAAGGCCGGCGTCGACTTCGGCGTCGCGGTCAACCCCGAGTTCCTGCGTGAAAGCACCGCGATCAAGGACTACGACCAGCCACCGATGACCGTCATCGGCGAACTGGACAGCGCCAGCGGCGACGTGCTGCAAGCGCTGTACGAAGAACTCGACGCCCCGGTGATCCGCAAGCCGATCGAAGTGGCCGAGATGATCAAGTACACCTGCAACGTGTGGCACGCCACCAAGGTGACCTTCGCCAACGAGATCGGCAACATCGCCAAGGCCGTGGGCGTCGATGGCCGCGAGGTGATGGACGTGGTCTGCCAGGACAAGGTGCTCAACCTGTCCCAGTACTACATGCGCCCGGGCTTCGCCTTCGGCGGCTCGTGCCTGCCCAAGGACGTGCGCGCCCTCACCTACCGCGCCGCAAGCCTGGATGTGAAAGCACCGCTGCTCGACTCGCTGATGCGCAGCAACGAATCCCAGGTACAGAACGCCTTCGACATCATCGAAAGCCACGACAAGCGCAAGGTCGCCCTGCTCGGCCTGAGCTTCAAGGCCGGTACCGACGACCTGCGCGAAAGCCCGCTGGTCGAACTGGCCGAGCGCCTGATCGGCAAGGGCTACCAGCTCGACATCTACGACCAGAACGTCGAGTACGCCCGGGTGCATGGCGCCAACAAGGACTACATCGAGTCGAAGATCCCCCACGTCTCCTCGCTGCTCAACGCCAACTTCGAGCAGGTGGTCAACGACGCCGAGATCATCATCCTGGGCAACCGTGACGAGCAGTTCCGCGCCCTCGCCCAGCAAGCGCCGGAAGGCAAGCAAGTGATCGACCTGGTCGGGTTCATGAGCAAGCCAACCTGCACCACCAGCCGTACCGAAGGTATCTGCTGGTAACCCCGGCCGGGCGGCGCGTCCCTCCCCAGCGCGCCGCCCGTCCACCCCCGAATTCTCGACGGATGCCGAACATGCAAAGGTTCCAGACAGTGCTGTTGCAGTGCGCCGGCTGGCTGCTCTACATGAGCCTGCTCATGCTGATCGCCCTGGCCCTGCCCAGCGATATCTTCGATTCGCAGTCGAAGCACTTCATCTTCCTGGTCGGTGCTGTCGGCATCTGGCGCTACTCCATGGGCGCCACCCATTTCATCCGCGGCATGATCTTCCTGTACCTCGTCTACCCCTACCTGCGCCGCAAGGTGCAGAAGCTGGGCAGCGCGGCCGACCCGTCGCACGTGTACCTGATGGTCACCAGCTTTCGCATCGACGCCCTGACCACCGCCCAGGTGTACAGCTCGGTGATCCGCGAGGCGATCGACTGCGGCTTCCCCACCACCGTGGTCTGCTCACTGGTGGAAAAGTCCGACGAGCTGCTGGTGAAGAGCCTGTGGGCCAAGTACAACCCGCCCGCCCACGTCGCCCTGGACATCGTGCGCATCGCCGGCACCGGCAAGCGCGACGGCCTGGCCTACGGTTTTCGCGCCATCTCGCGGATGCTGCCCGACGACCACGCCGTGGTGGCGGTGATCGACGGTGACACCGTGCTCGGCGAGGGCGTGGTCCGCAAGACCGTGCCCTGGTTCAAGCTCTACCCCAACGTCGGCGGCCTGACCACCAACGAATTCTGCGAAGTGCGCGGCGGCTACATCATGAGCGAGTGGCACAAGCTGCGCTTCGCCCAGCGCCACATCAACATGTGCTCGATGGCCCTGTCCAAGCGCGTGCTGACCATGACCGGGCGCATGTCGATGTTCCGCGCAAGCGTCGTGACCGACCCCGAGTTCATCGCCGATGTGGAAAGCGACTCGCTGATGCACTGGCGCCTGGGCCGCTTCAAGTTCCTCACCGGCGACGACAAGTCGAGCTGGTTCAGCCTGATGCGCCTGGGCTACGACACCTTCTACGTGCCGGACGCGGCGATCAACACGGTCGAGCACCCGCCGGAGAAGAGCTTCGTCAAGGCCAGCCGCAAACTGATGTACCGCTGGTACGGCAACAACCTGCGGCAGAACTCCCGCGCCCTCGGCCTGGGCCTCAAGCGCCTGGGGCTGTTCACCAGCATCGTCCTGTTCGACCAGCGCGTGTCGATGTGGACCAGCCTGCTGGGCCTGACCGTGGCAGTGATCGCCAGCTTCAAGTTCGGCCTGCAGTTCCTGCTGGTGTACCTGCTGTGGATCGGCATCACCCGCCTGATCCTGACGATCATGCTGCTGTGCTCGGGCCACAGCGTCGGCCCCGCCTACCCGCTGATTCTCTATTACAACCAGATCGTCGGCGCGGTGATGAAGATCTACGTGTTCTTCCGCCTCGACAGGCAGTCCTGGACCCGCCAGCCCACTGCCCTCAAGCGCGACCTCGCCAGCTTTCAACAATGGTTCAACACCTGGTCCTCGCGGACCATGACCTTCTCGGCCGCGAGCATCTTCGTCGCCGTGCTGTTCATGGTCGTGTGAGCCCAACCCGGATCGGATAACAGGAACGAAATCGCCATGAATACCGCCGTGAACGTCAATGTCGTGCATGAGTCCGAAGCGCAGCGCCAGCACGCCCGGGTACGCATCCCCGCCAAGCTGCGCTACCTGGACGGCAACCGCGAGCCGCACGATGTGAAGGTGGACGATCTTTCCGCCGGGGGCCTGTCCTTCCACGCCAAGAAGCCCCTCGCCGAAGGCGAAGTGCTGCGCGGGCGCCTGCAGTTCGTGGTCGACAACCTGGGGCTGTCGATGGACGTCGAGCTGCTGGTGCGCACCAGCAAGCACAAAAACGGACGAAACGGCAACAAACCCCCAAACCCAGACACCC
>NZ_JBMOWQ010000101.1:0-21006 GCF_049310485.1 Pseudomonas sp. GZD-209 | reverse complement strand
TTTGGGTTTGGTGGGAAAGGGCTTGGTTGTTTGGGGGGCCGGGTGTTTTTCCCCCCCCCCCCCCCCCCGCGACAACGGCCGCACCGGCACCGAGTTCCAGAACCTGGAACCGCGCGACATCGCCACCCTGCGTCACATCATCACCAGCCACCTGTCCGGTGAGCTGATCAGCGTCGGCGACGTGCTCAGCACCCTGCAACGCGACAACTTCACCAAGGCGCGCAAGCAGAACAACGCAGGCTCCGGCCTCTCGGCCTTCGGCCGCCTGCGGGCGGTCACCGTCACCGCCGGCGTGTTCGTGGTCGGCCTGGTGGCCTTCGGTTTCGTCGCCAAGTCGCTGTACGGCCTGTACTTCGTCAGCCATGCCGAAGCCGGCGTGGTCGCGGTCCCCACCACCACCGTCACCATGCCCCGTGACGGCAGCGTGCAGAGCCTGGTCGAGAACGGCACCCCGGTGGCCAAGGGCGCACCGCTGGCGACCTTCAACACCAGCATGCTCGACCTGCTCAAGGGCCACCTGGACGACGCGCAGCTGGAGCCGGCCAAGGTCGAGGAGCTGTTCGGCAAGCAGCTTTCCGGCACCCTCACCAGCCCGTGCGACTGCGTGGTGTCGCGCCAGCTGGTGGATGACGGCCAGTACGCCAGCAAGGGCCAGCCGGTGTTCGCGCTGATCCCGCGGACCAGCAACCCGATGGTCGAAGCGCGCTTCAGCTACCGCCAGTTCGACGAAGTGAAGCCGGGCACCCGGGTCAACTTCCAGATCGCCGGCGAAGACGAGGTGCGCAGCGGCCGCATCGTCGGCAGCACCAGCCTGGACACCGACAACCTGGCCTCGGATATCCGCGTGCAGATCAAGCCCGACGACGGCCTGCCGGCCGAACTCGCCGGCCGCCCGGCCGCAGTCAACAGCGACCGTGGCCCGTCGCTGAACTGGCTGATCGACAAGGCCGTGGCCCGCGGGCTGTAAGAGGATCGGACGATGAATCCTTTGAATGGTTTTTCTCCTGCTGGGGTGGCGTCGCCTGGATCGCGGCACAAGGCCGCTCCTACAGGGACCGCGCCTCATCCCGTGGGAGCGTGCTTGCCCCGCGATCGAGCGCAAAGCGCTCGCCCCTACACCTGGTGCACCCTGGCCCTGGCCATCACCCTGGCCGGCTGCGCCGGCCTGCCCGACCAGCGCCTGGCCAACGAAGCGCTCAAGCGCGGCGACACCGCCACCGCCGAGCGCAACTACAAGGCCCTGGCCGACCTGGGCTACAGCGACGCGCAAGTGGGCCTGGCCGATATCCAGGTGGCCACCCGCGAGCCGGCCAAGCTCAAGCAGGCCGAGGCCACCTACCGCGCTGCAGCCGCCACCTCGCCCCGCGCCCAGGCCCGCCTTGGCCGCCTGCTGGTGGCCAAGCCCGACAGCACCCAGGCCGAACGCGAAGAGGCCGAGCGCCTGCTCAAGCAGGCCGCGCAGCAAGGCGAAGGCAACACCCTGATCCCGCTGGCGATGCTCTACCTGCAGTACCCGCAGAGCTTCCCCAAGGTCAACGCCCAGCAGCAGATCGACCAGTGGCGCGCCGCCGGCAACCCCGAGGCGGGCCTGGCCCAGGTCCTGCTGTACCGCACCCAGGGCAGCTACGACCAGCACCTGGCCGACGTGGAAAAAATCTGCAAGGCCGCGCTGGCCAGCACCGACATCTGCTACGTCGAACTGGCCACCGTCTACCAGAAACGCGCCCAGCCCGAGCAACAGGCCGCCCTGCTCGAGCAGCTCAAGGCCGCCTACGCCCGTGGCACGGTGCCGGCCACCCGAGTCGACAGCGTCGCCCGCGTGCTGGCCGACCGCAGCCTGGGCCAGACCGACGAGAAGACCGCCAAGGCCCTGCTGGAGCAAGTCGCCCCGGCCAACCCGGCGTCCTGGGTGAGCCTGGCGCAGCTGCTCTACGACTTCCCCGAACTGGGCGACACCGACCAGCTGCTGGCCTACATCGACAAGGGCCGCGAAGCCGAACAGCCGCGCGCCGAACTGCTGCTGGGCCGCCTCTACTACGAAGGCAAGACCGTGCCGGCCGACGCCGCCAAGGCCGAGCAGCACCTGCAGGCCGCCGCCGACGCCGGTGAAGTCAGCGCCGACTACTACCTCGGCCAGCTCTACCGCCGTGGCTACCTGGGCAGCGTAGAGCCGCAGAAAGCCGTCGACCACCTGCTCAGCGCCGCCCGTGGCGGGCAGAACAGCGCCGACTACGCCCTCGCCCAGCTGTTCAGCGAAGGCCATGGCATCCGCCCCGCGCCCACCAATGCCTGGGTGTTCGCGCAACTGTCGCAGGCCAACCCCACGCCGCAGTCGAGCGAGCTGTTGCAGCAGCTCGACCAGCAGCTCACGCCCGAGCAGCGCAGCCAGGCCCAGCAACTGCTGGCGCAGGAAAAGCAGGCGCGCAGCAGCCTGTTCCAGGGCGCCAACAGCACCCTGGCCATCGAGGCCCTGCAAGACGACGAAACAGCCGTAGACGCCGAGGATTCGCTATGACGCTCAACCCCTTCGTGAAAGCCGGCATCGGCCTGAGTTTCGCCCTGCTGTGGTCGATGCCGACCCTGGCCGCCGAAACCGCACAGAAGAACTTCGGCCTGGATGTGAAGATCACCGGCCAGTCCGAGGACGACCGCGACCTGGGCACCCGCGCAGGCGGCGACGTCAACGGCCTCGGCCTCGACCTGCGCCCCTGGGTGTACGGCGAGCGTGGCAACTGGAGCGCCTTCGCCATGGGCCAGGCGGTCACCGCCACCGACATCATCGAAACCGACACCCTGCGCCAGAACGACGACGGCAGCACCACCGACAATGGCGACGACAGCCGCAAGCCAGACAAAAGCTACCTGGCGATGCGCGAGTTCTGGGTTGGCTACAGCGGCCTCACCGCCTACCCCGGCGAGCAACTGCGCCTCGGCCGCCAGCGCCTGCGCAGCGACGATGGCATGTGGCGCGACACCAACATCGAAGCACTGAACTGGACCTTCGACACCACCCTGCTCAAGGCCGACCTGGGCGTGGCCCAGCGCTTCAGCGAATACCGCACCGACCTCACCGAGCTGGCCCCGGAAGACAAGGACCGCACGCACATTTTCGGCAACGTCGCCACCCAGTGGACGCCCGGCCATTGGGTCGGCGTGCGCGCCCACCACACCCACGACAGCGGCAGCCTGAAGAGTCCCGGCGAAACCGTCGACGCCCTCGACAAAACCCGCACCGGCGACCTCACCTGGCTGGGCCTGGAAGCCAACAGCGACGCCTACAACTGGCGCAACGAGCACACCGTCAACTACTGGGGCAGCCTCACCTGGCTGACCGGCGACCGCGACACCCTCAGCAGCCAGGCAGTGGGCAATGACCAAGTCGCCACCGGCAAGCAGAGCGGCGACGTCAATGCCTGGGCCACCGACCTTGGCATCCGCCTGCGCCTGGACCCCAACTGGCAGGTCGGCGCGGCCTACGCCCGAGGCAGCGGCGGCGGTGGCAGCGATGGCTCGAACAACTTCGAGCAGACCGGCCTTGAGAGCAACCGCTCCAACTTCACCGGCACCCGCTCGCGCGTGCACCGCTTCGGCGAGGCCTTCCGCGGCGAGCTGGGCAACCTGCAGGCGGCCACCCTGTTCACCTCCTGGCAGCTGCGCGACGACTACGACGCCAGCCTCATCTACCACAAGTTCTGGCGTGTCGACGGCAAGCAGAACATCGGCTCCAGCGGCATCAACGCGGTGGTCGACGACGGCGGCGTGAACCGCCCGCTGGTCAACGGCGAAAAAGACCTCGGCCAGGAAATGGACGTGGTCGTGACCAAGTACTTCAAGCAAGGCCTGCTGCCGGCCTCGCTCAGCCAGTCGATCGACGAGCCTTCGGCGCTGGTGCGCCTGCGCGCCGGTGTGTTCAAGCCAGGCGACGCCTATGGCAAAGAGGCCGACTCGTACATGCACCGCGCCTTCGTCGACGTGATCTGGCGCTTCTGAGGCCGGGAGAGGATTTGACATGAACCTGCACCCGAACCTTCGCCATAGCCTGCTGGCCAGCGCCCTGCTGCTGGCCGCAGGCCTGGCCCAGGCCGCCGAGCCGGAAATGGCCAAGGGGCTGCAACAGGCCAAGACCTACACCGTTGCCAGCGCGCCGATCGAGCCGCTGCTGATGGACCCGCCCAAGCTGCCCGACCTGTCCGGCTACACCGCCGCCGCCGTGCAGAAGAAGATCGACCGCGCGCACAAAGGCAAGGTCAGCGTGCGCCGCATGCTCCAGGAGGACACCCTCAAGGAGTTCATCGGCGGCGACAACAAGGGCGCCGAATGGGTGCGCCGCCAGCACGGCATCCCCCAGGCGATCTTCGTCGACGACGGGCATGTCGACCTGGTGGAACTGAGCAAGAAGGTCCCCAACCAGTACCTGCGCGAAACCGCGCCGGGTGTTTACCTGGCGCGCCTGCCGATCGTGGTCGGGCGCAAGGGCGTGCTGGAGATCGACGCCAAGGTCAAGGAGCTGCGCCTGTCCGAAGAGGGCGGCGCGTTCATCGTCAACGACGGCAAGCTGTTCGTCAGCGACACCCAGGTGACCGGCTGGCGTGAACAGGCCAATGGCCCGGCAACTTTCCGCAAGCCCGATGAGTTCCGCCCGTTCCTGCTCAGCTGGGGCGGCACCGAGACCTACATCGTCAACAGCAAGATGGCCAGCTTCGGCTACGCCAAGTCCAAGTCCTACGGTGTGAGCATCTCGCAGTACACGCCGAACATGGCCAAGCAGATGGGCCGCCCGGAACCCACCGGCTGGATCATCGGCTCCGAGTTCAGCGACATGTGGTACGGCTTCTACTGCTACGAGACCAGCGACTTCGTGGTCAAGGACAGCACCTACCGCGACAACATCGTCTACGGCATCGACCCCCACGACCGCTCGCACCGCCTGATCATCGCCGGCAACACCGTGTACGGCACCAAGAAAAAGCACGGGATCATCGTCTCCCGCGAGGTCAACGACAGCTGGATCATCAACAACAAGAGCTATGACAACAAGCTCTCGGGCGTGGTGATCGACCGTAACAGCGTCAACAACCTGATCGCCTACAACGAGATCTACCGCAACCACACCGACGGCATCACCTTGTACGAAAGCGGCGACAACCTGATCTGGGGCAACAAGCTGATCAACAACCGCCGCCACGGCATCCGCGTGCGCAACAGCGTGAACATCCGCCTGTACGAGAACGTCGCCATGGCCAATGGCCTGGTGGGCGTGTACGGGCACATCAAGGACCTCTCCGACACCGACCGCGACATCGCCCTCGACCCGTTCGACACCAAGGTGTCGCTGATCGTGGTCGGCGGTGAGCTGGCGGCCAACGGCTCCGGCCCCTTGTCGATCGACTCGCCGCTGTCGGTGGAGCTGTACAAGGTGTCGATGCTGATGCCGCGCAAGGCCAACGGCATCAGCTTCAACGGTGTGCTGGGCGAGCGCCAGGACGAAATCCTCGACCTGCTGGTGCGCCAGCAGAAGGCCGTGCTGATCGACCCGGTCGAACGCCAGACCGAAATGATCGATTAAGGAAGCCCAGACCATGACCCCACACCTGATCAAACTGCTCGGCCTGTCCGCCGCGCTCCTGGCCATCAGCCAGGGCGTGCGCGCCGAGGACGTCAAGGCGCCGACCTTCAGCGCCGAACCCTGCTGCCAGCTGTGCCCCGAGGCCCATGACGCCAGCCGCTACACCACGCGCTACCAACAGAACTTCACCACCCTGGTGCAAGCCCAGGGCGACTGGCTGTTCCGCACCCGTGAAGACTTGCGCACCGAGTTCGACACCACCCCCGGCGGCTACAAGCGCCTGCAGCAGGTGCACGACGCGTTCAAGAAGCGCGGCGTCGAGCTGGTGGTGGTGTACCAGCCCACCCGTGGCCTGGTGAACCGCAACATGCTCAAGCCCGAAGAGAAGGCCGCGTTCGATTATCAGAAGGCCCTGCACAACTACCAGGCCATGCTCTCCCGCTTCAGCAAGATGGGCTACAACGTGCCCGACCTGTCGCCGCTGACCAACGAGCAACTGGCGGCCGCCGAGCAGGGCAAGGACTTCTACTTCCGTGGCGACCAGCACTGGACGCCCTACGGTGCCGAGCGCGCCGCAAAGATCGTGGCCGACACCGTGCACCAGATGCCGGCCTTCGAAGGCATCCCGCGCAAGGAGTTCGAGACCAAAAAATCCGGGCGCATGGGCAAGACCGGCACCCTGCACAACGTCGCCGGCCAGC
The DNA here is from genome assembly GCF_049310485.1 of Pseudomonas sp. GZD-209. NCBI lineage: Bacteria > Pseudomonadati > Pseudomonadota > Gammaproteobacteria > Pseudomonadales > Pseudomonadaceae > Pseudomonas > Pseudomonas sp. GZD-209. The sequence continues at coordinate 14,739 of NZ_JBMOWQ010000101.1, read as the reverse complement.
TGTGCGGCACCAGTTACGCGGTGCAGTACATGGACCAGTTCGCCACCGAGCCCAAGGGCGCCAGCGGCGGCGACGACCTGTTCGGCGACGCGGGCAACGCGCAGATCACCCTGGTGGGCACCAGCCACAGCGGCAAGAACTACAACTTCTCGGGCTTCCTGGAGCAGTACATCGGCGCCGACGTGCTCAACGTCGCCTTCCCCGGCGGTGGCCTGGAGGGCTCGATGATCCAGTACCTGGGCAGCGAGGAGTTCCAGAACCACCCACCGAAGATCCTGATCTGGGAATTCTCCCCGCTGTACCGCCTGGACCAGGAAACCATCTGGCGGCAGATCCTCGGCCTGCTCGACGACGGCTGCGACGCACGGCCTGCGCAGATGAGCGCCAGCGCCACCCTCAAGCCCGGCAAGAACGAGCTGATGGTCAACGGCAAGAATGGCGTGATCAAGGACCTGGTCAACCGCAACCACCAGCTCGACATCAAGTTCGAGGACAGCTCGGTGAAAGTGCTGCAGGCCACCCTGTGGTACCTCAACGGCCGCCACGAGGACATCAAGATCGAGAAGCCCGAGACCTCCGACACCGACGGCCGCTTCGTCTTCCAGATGCGCGAGGACGAAGACTGGGCCGGCCAGAACCTGCTGGCCCTAGAGGTCCAGGGGCCGGAAAGCGGCACCCAGAAAGTCGAAGCGAAACTGTGCAAACGCAACAACTTCGCCAGCCCTGCGCAACACACCGCGCAAGCTGGCCAGTGAGGCGACCATGACATCCATCAGCCACAAGACCGCTCCCGCCCTGCTCGCCCTCGCCCTGTTCGGCGGTGCGGCGCAGGCCGCGCTGGTACCGCCCCAGGGGTACTACGAGGGCATCGAAAAGCTCAAGACCGGCGACGGCAACTTCCGCTGCGAGGCGGCGCCCAGGCCCTATACCGGCTCGCTGCAGTTTCGCAGCAAGTACGAGGGTTCCGACAAGGCCCGCGCGACGCTCAATGTCGCCTCGGAGAAAGCCTTCCGTGACTCGACCAAGGACATCACCACCCTCGAGAAGGGCGTGAGCAAGATGATCGGCCAGTACATGCGCGACGGCCGCCCGGCCCAGCTCGACTGCGCCCTGGACTGGCTCGGCAGCTGGGCCCGCGCCGACGCGCTGATGTCCACCGACTACAACCACACCGGCAAGTCCATGCGCAAATGGGCGCTGGGCAGCATGAGCGGTTCGTGGCTGCGCCTGAAGTTCTCCAACTCGCAGCCGCTGGCCGCGCACCAGGCCGAGGCCCAAGCCATCGAAAAATGGTTGGGCCGCCTGGCCTCGCAAACCGTGCGCGACTGGAGCGACCTGCCGCTGGAGAAGATCAACAACCACAGCTACTGGGCGGCCTGGTCGGTGATGGCCACCGCCGTGGCCACCGACCGGCGCGACCTGTTCGACTGGGCCGTGAAGGAATACCGGGTCGGCGCCAACCAGGTCGATGCCCAGGGCTTTTTGCCCAACGAGCTCAAGCGCAAGCAGCGCGCCCTGGCCTACCACAACTACGCCCTGCCGCCGCTGGCGATGATCGCCAGCTTCGCCCAGGCCAATGGCGTGGATGTGCGCGGCGAGAACAACAACGCCCTGCGCCGCTTGGGCGAGAAGGTGCTGAACGGCTCGAAAGACCCCAGCGCGTTCAAGACCCGCAACGGCGAGAAGCAGGACATGGGCGACCTGAAGATCGACAGCAAGTACGCCTGGCTCGAACCCTGGTGCCAGCTGTACCGCTGCGACGCCCAGACCCTCAAGCGCAAGCACGGCATGCAGCCGTTCAACAGCTTCAGGCTGGGTGGTGATGTGACCCGGGTCTACGACCCGAGCGCGGAGCAAAAGAAATAGGAGATCCCTGTGGGAGCGGGTTTACCCGCGAAAGGGCCAGACCTGCCATGTGCTGTGCCTGTGCCGGCCTCTTCGCGGGTAAACCCGCTCCCACAGAGTAATAGGTTGCTCCCCGGTCCACGGCTGGGGGGTTTGGGGGGCGCTGTGCCCCAGGTGCTGTGCATAACTAGGAGAACCGGGATGGTCTTCTCGTCCAACGTGTTCCTGTTCCTGTTCCTGCCGGTCTTCCTCGGCTTGTACTACGTGAGCGGGAACCGCTATCGCAACCTGCTGCTGCTGGTTGCCAGCTACATCTTCTACGCCTGGTGGCGGGTGGACTTCCTCGCCCTGTTCGCTGGCGTGACCCTGTGGAACTACTGGATCGGCCTCAAGGTGGGCTCCGCCGGCGTGCGCACCAAGCCGGCCCAACGCTGGCTGCTGCTGGGCGTGGGCGTCGACCTGTGCATCCTCGGCTACTTCAAGTACGCCAACTTCGGGGTCGACAGCCTCAACGCGATCATGACCTCGATGGGCCTGGAGCCGTTCATCCTCACCCACGTGCTGCTGCCGATCGGCATCTCGTTCTACATCTTCGAGTCGATCAGCTACATCATCGACGTGTACCGCGGCGACACCCCGGCCACCCGCAACCTGATCGACTTCGCCGCGTTCGTGGCGATCTTCCCGCACCTGATCGCCGGCCCGGTGCTGCGCTTCAAGGACCTGGTCGACCAGTTCAACAACCGCACCCACACCCTGGACAAGTTCTCCGAAGGCTGCACCCGCTTCATGCAGGGCTTCATCAAGAAGGTGTTCATCGCCGACACCCTGGCGGTGGTCGCCGACCACTGCTTCGCCCTGCAGAACCCCACCACCGGCGATGCCTGGCTCGGTGCGCTGGCCTACACCGCGCAGCTGTACTTCGACTTCAGTGGCTACAGCGACATGGCCATCGGCCTGGGCCTGATGATGGGCTTCCGCTTCATGGAGAACTTCAAACAGCCGTACATCAGCCAGTCGATCACCGAGTTCTGGCGGCGCTGGCACATCAGCCTGTCCACCTGGCTGCGCGACTACCTGTACATCACCCTGGGCGGCAACCGCAAAGGCACCTTCAACACCTACCGCAACCTGTTCCTGACCATGCTGCTGGGCGGGCTGTGGCACGGCGCCAACTTCACCTACATCATCTGGGGCGCCTGGCACGGCCTGTGGCTGGCCATCGAACGCGCACTGGGCCTGGACACCAACCCGCAGCGCTTCAACCCGGTGAAATGGGCCTTCACCTTCCTGCTGGTGGTGGTCGGCTGGGTGATCTTCCGCGCCGAGAACCTGCACGTGGCCGCACGCATGTACGGCGCCATGTTCAGCTTCGGCGAGTGGCAGCTGTCGGAACTCAACCGCGCCAACCTCACCGGCCTGCAAGTCGCGACCCTGATCGTGGCCTACCTGAGCCTGGCGTTCTTCGGCCTGCGCGACTTCTACCGCAATGCCGCGCCTGCGCCCAAGGCCACCCCGCTGCAGATCAACGCCGATGGCTCGGTCGGCCTGGACTGGACGCGGATCATGACCCGCGCCCTGGTGCTGCTGCTGTTCGTCGCATCGGTGCTCAAGCTCTCGGCGCAGAGCTACTCACCCTTCCTGTACTTCCAGTTCTGAGGCCCGACACATGAACCGGACACTTCGCATCACTTACTCGCTGTCGTTCATGGGCCTGCTGGTCGGGCTGGGCGCCTGGTCGGTCGGTGGCCTGGACAGCTTCACCCGCACCGGGCAGATGACCCTGCTCGACGGCAAGCTGGCCAAAGCCGCCGAGACCCACTACGACGAGCAGTTCCCGATCAAGCGCATCGGCACCAACCTGTGGGCCGCGCTGGACTTCAAACTGTTCAATGAAGGCCGCCCCGGCGTGGTGCTGGGCCGCGACCAATGGCTGTTCAGCGACGAAGAGTTCAAGCCCGCCGTCGACGCGCAGCAGCAGATGCAGGACAACCTGGCGCTGGTGCGCGGCATCCGCGACACCTTGCAGCGCCAGGGCGTGCAACTGGTGCTGGCGATCGTCCCGGCCAAGGCCCGCCTGTATGCCGAGTACCTCGGCAAGGAGACCCCGGCCAGCCTGCACGACGACCTGTTCAACCAGTTCCACGCCCAGGTGCGCCAGGCCAATGTGTTCGCCCCCGACCTGCTGGCCCCGCTGGAGCAAGCCAAGGCCCGTGGCCAGGTGTTCCTGCGCACCGACACCCACTGGACGCCGCTGGGCGCCGAGGTGGTCGCGCAATCCCTGGCCGAAGCCGTCAGCCGCCAGGGCCTGCTCAGCGGCGAGCCCCAGGCGTACATCACCGAGGCCGGTGCCAGCGCGCCGTACAAAGGTGATTTGACCAATTTCCTGCCGCTGGACCCGCTGTTCAGCAACCTGCTGCCCACCCCGGACACCCTGCAGCAACGCAAGACCCAGCCGGTGCAGGCCGAAGGCCAAAGCGGCGACGACGCGCTGTTCGACGACAGCCGGATCCCGGTGGCGTTGGTGGGCACCAGCTACAGCGCCAACCCGCACTGGAACTTCCTCGGCGCCCTGCAGCAGGCCCTGCGCAGCGACGTCGCCAACTACGCCGAAGACGGCCACGGCCCGCTGCTGCCGATGCTCAAGTACCTGCAAAGCGACGCCTTCAAGAACGCCCCGCCACAGGTTGTGGTGTGGGAATTCCCCGAACGATATCTGCCAATGAAGAACGACCTCAGCGCCTTCGATCCGCAGTGGATCGCGCAGCTGAAGAACTCCCGCAAATCCGAAGAAAACCTGGCCCTGTCGTCCAACCGGACGGACCACTGAAGATAGAGAGGAACACGCACATGACCACCAAGACTTCCATTGCCAAAGCCCTCACCCTCGCTGCCGGCCTGACCCTGGCCTCGATGCAGGCCTTCGCCGGTGCCGACGCCGCCCTGTACGGCCCGAGTGCGCCGAAAGGTTCGACCTTCGTGCGCCTGTACAACGCCACCAGCGCCCCTACTGCGGCGAGCGTGGGCAATACCCAGATCAAGCAGGTCGGCGCCCAGGCCAGCAGCGACTTCAGCTTCCTGCCCGGCGGTGACTACACCGCCCAGGTCGGCGGCAAGAACGTCCCGGTCAAGCTGGCCGCCGACAAGTACTACACCCTGGTCAACAACGCAGGCTCCAACCCGCAGCTGATCGAAGAGCCGCCGTTCAAGAACAAGCAGAAAGCCCTGGTCCGCGTGCAGAACCTCAGCGACCAGCAACTGACCCTGAAAACCGCCGACGGCAAGACCGAAGTGGTCAAGCCGGTGGCGGCCAAGGGCCGTGGCGAGCGCGAGATCAACCCGGTCAAGGTCAACCTCGCGCTGTATGCAGGCGACAAGAAAGTCGGCGACGTCAAACCCGTCGCCCTGGAGCGCGGCGAAGCAGCCGTGCTGTATGTCACCGGCTCCGGCAGCAGCCTGTCGCCGGTCTGGGTAACCCGCCCAGTGTCCACTAACTGATCCCTGCCTCTTAACGACCTTATTGGAGAAACAACATGATCCCGGTAATTCTTTCTGGTGGTAGCGGTTCGCGTCTGTGGCCTTTGTCGCGCAAGCAGTTCCCCAAGCAGTTCCTGGCCCTGACCGGCGAGCACACACTGTTCCAGCAGACCATCCAGCGCCTGGCGTTCGACGGCATGGACACGCCCATCGTGGTCTGCAACAAGGACCACAAGTTCATCGTCCAGGAGCAGCTGGGCGCGCTGAAGCTGCAAACCCAGGCCATCCTCATGGAACCCTTCGGCCGCAACACCGCACCTGCGGTGGCGATGACCGCCATGAAGCTGGTCAACGAAGGCCGTGACGAACTGATGCTGGTGCTGCCGGCCGACCACGTGATCGAGGACCAGAAGGCCCTGCAACGTGCCCTGGCCCTGGCCACCGTGGCCGCCGAGCGCGGCGAGATGGTGCTGTTCGGCGTGCCGGCGACCAAGCCCGAGACCGGCTACGGCTACATCCGCTCCAGCCAGGACGCGCTGCTGCCCGAAGGCGTGGCGCGGGTGGCGCAGTTCGTTGAAAAACCCGACGAAAAACGCGCCGGCGAGTTTGTCCGCGCCGGTGGCTACTTCTGGAACAGCGGCATGTTCCTGTTCCGCGCCAGCCGCTTCCTCGAAGAGCTGAAGAAACACGACCCGGACATCTACGACACCTGCCTGCTGGCCCTGGAACGCAGTGACGAAGAGGCCGATGTGCTGAGCATCGACGAAGCCACCTTTGCCTGCTGCCCGGACAACTCCATCGACTACGCCGTGATGGAAAAGACCCAGCGCGCCTGCGTGGTGCCGTTGTCGGCCGGCTGGAGCGACGTGGGCTGCTGGTCGTCGCTGTGGGACGTGCACGAAAAAGACGACAACGGCAACGTCACCAAGGGTGACGTGGTGGTGCAGGACAGCCACAACTGCATGATCCACGGCAACGGCAAGCTGGTGTCGGTGATCGGCCTTGAGAACATCGTGGTGGTGGAAACCAAGGACGCCATGATGATCGCCCACAAGGACAAGGTTCAGGGGGTCAAGCAACTGGTCAACACCCTCGATGCCCAGGGCCGCAGCGAGACCCAGAACCACCTCGAGGTGTACCGCCCGTGGGGTTCGTACGACTCGGTGGACATGGGCGGGCGCTTCCAGGTCAAGCACATCACCGTCAAGCCAGGCGCCGCGCTGTCGCTGCAGATGCACCACCACCGCGCCGAGCACTGGATCGTGGTGTCCGGCACTGCCGAGGTGACCTGTGACGAGAACGTGTTCCTGCTGACCGAGAACCAGTCCACGTACATTCCGATCGCCTCGGTGCACCGCCTGCGCAACCCGGGCAAGATCCCGCTGGAGATCATCGAAGTGCAGTCCGGGAGCTACCTGGGCGAGGATGATATCGAGCGCTTCGAGGATGTGTATGGGCGAACTTCCACGCCGGTTGAGCGTGGGGTATCGGTGAAGACCATCGCGCAGTAACCCTGGGGCACCTTCGCGGGGCAAGCCCGCTCCCACGCTGTTGGCTGCTCTCCCAGGTCTGGATTGATGTCCATCTTCCTGGAGGCTGTGCACAGCGTGGGAGCGGGCTTGCCCCGCGATTGCGTTTTTGAGGCCTGCTCATTTTGCGGCTAGGATGGTCAAACCCCCGCCACCAAGGCCTGCTCCACCATGATCATCGGCGCCCTGCTCGTCCTCACCTGGCTGATCCTGCTGCTGCGCTACCCGGCCAAGGCCCTGCCGATTTCCCTGGCGGCCGTGTGCGGCCTGGGGCTGGTGGCACTGGGCGTCGCCTGGCAGGACAGCCGCGAAGCGTCGCAACTGGCGCGTCTCGATCTGCGTCTGAGTTACGCCCCCGATCAATGCCCCGCCGACCGCGCCCTGCAGGTGCGCATGAAGAACGGCAACAAGGCCCCGCTCACCGAACTGCGCTGGCGCGTGGGCGCCTATGCCCCGGGCGATACCGTGAACCTTGCCGAGAACACCTATGCAGCACCGCGCTATCGCGGCCCGGGCGAATTGCAGCCCGGCGCTGAGTGGAGCGACTGCCTGCCGCTGCCGCCGCTGCGTTCGGGGTATCGGCCGCAGACCCTGGAGTTTCGTGCCGAGCATCTGCAAGGTACATTCGCCAATTGAGTCCGCCTCATCGCGGGGCAAGCCCGCTCTCACAATGCCTTGAGTCGGCGTCGTGGGAGCGGGCTTGCCGGCTACCACTCTCATTCTAGTTTGTCGTCTGTCGGCTCATTGCTACTCCCCCCCCCCCCGCGATGAGGCCGGTAGCCATGACACCCATGTCCAACTAACACAGGCCCGCCCCATGCCCACCGTTCTCATCACCGGTTGTTCCAGCGGCATCGGCCGCGCCCTGGCCGACGCCTTCCGCGATGCCGGCCACGAAGTCTGGGCCACCGCCCGCAAGCTCGACGATGTCGACACCCTGCTCGCCGCCGGCTTCGCCGCACGGCAACTGGATGTGAATGACAGCGAGGCACTGACCCGCCTGGCCGACGAGCTGGAAGACCGCCACGGCGGCCTCGACATCCTCATCAACAACGCCGGCTACGGCGCCATGGGCCCACTGCTCGACGGCGGTGTCGAGGCCATGCGCCAACAGTTCGAAACCAACGTCTTCGCCCTGGTGGGCGTGACCCGCGCGCTGTTCCCGCTGCTGCGGCGTTCGCGTGGGATGGTGGTGAACATCGGCAGTGTCTCGGGCGTGCTGGTCACGCCATTCGCCGGCGCCTACTGCGCCTCGAAGGCGGCGGTGCATGGGCTGACCGACGCGCTGCGCCTGGAGCTGGCGCCGTTCGGTATCCGGGTGATGGAAGTGCAGCCGGGGGCGATTGCCTCGCAGTTCGCCAGCAATGCCCAGCAACAGGCAGAACAGGTGCTGGCGAGCGATTCGCCGTGGTGGCCGTTGCGTGAGCAGGTGCAGGCCCGGGCGCGTGCTTCGCAGGATCGGCCGACTTCGGCGGCGGTGTTTGCCCAGCGCTTGCTCGCCGCTACGCGCAAGTCGCCAGTGCCGGCGTTGGTGCGTATCGGCAATGGCAGCACGGCGTTGCCGTTGATGGCGCGGGTGCTGCCGCAGAGGCTGCTGGATTGGGTACTGCGCAAGCGGTTCGGATTGTTGCGACCGCTCTGACGTCATCGCGGGACAAGTCGCCCCTCATCGAACTGTGGGAGCGGCTTTAGCCGCGAACACCGGCAGAGCCGGTGCCATCCACCGCGTCGCCTGCTTCGCGGCTAAAGCCGCTCCCACAGGGTATGTGGCGCGCTTGCGAACACAGGTCCTGGTCGAACGCCTGCCAGCCGCCACCCAGGGCCTTGTACAACCCCACCAACGCCTGCGACACCGCCGCCGAGCTGTCGATCCACTGCTCTTCGCTGGCCAGCAGCGCACCCTGCACGGTCAGCACATTGAGAAAGTCCACCGCCCCTTCCACGTACTGGCGCTGCGCAGTCTCCAGGGCGATGCGGTTCTGCCGCACGGCCTCGGCCAAATGGTCGCGGCGAAGCTGGCTGGCGTTGTACAGGCGCAGCACGTCGTCGATCTCATGCCAGGCGCCAAGCACCACCTTGCGGTAGTTCAGCGCTGCTTCCTGTTGCTGGGCTTCGCGCAGCTCCAGCGTGCCCTTGAGCCGCCCACCCTCGAAAATCGGCAGCGACAGTTGCGGCCCGAAGGCAAAACGGCGTGAATCCCAGGCGCCGAAATCGGACAGCTGCATGGCCTGGAAGCCGACACTGCCCGACAGGCGAATGCTCGGGTAGAAGTCGGCCTTGGCCACGCCGATGCTGGCGGTGGCCGCATGCAGGCGGGCTTCGGCCTGGCGGATGTCCGGGCGGCGCTCAGCCAGTTCGGACGGCAAGCCGATGGCAAACTTCTGCTGCGGCGCAGGCAGATCGCCGCCCTGCAGCAACTCGGCCTGCAAGCTGCGCGGCGGTTCGGCGGCGAGCAGGCTGAGGGCGTTGATCAAGTCGTCACGGCGGGCTTCCAGGCTGGGCAGTCGCGACTCGATCGATGCAACCTGGGCGCTGGCCTGGGCCACATCCAGGCGCGTGGCAACACCCTCGGCCTGACGGTCTTCGGACAGTTTCAGGCTGTGACGGGCAACCTTGAGGTTGTCCTGGGTCACCTCGAGGGTGTGCTGCACGGCGCGCAGCTGGATGTAGTTGCCGGCGGTTTCAGCCAGCAAGGCCAGCAGCACCCCGCGGCGGTCGTTCTCAGCCACTTCGACGCTGGCATCGGCCGCCTCGACCTGGCGCCGCACACGGCCCCACAGGTCCAGTTCCCAGCCGGCGACCAGGTCGCCCTGCCAGAGGTTGAAGGCCGATTTGCCCGCCTTGCCCGACGGATCGCTCAAACCTTCGGCGCTGTTGCGCGCACGGCTGTAGCCGGCGTTCGCGTCCACCGAAGGCATTTCGTCGGCGGCCACGGTGCTGCGAAGGGCGCGGCTTTGCAGCAGGCGCGCGCTGGCCATCTGCAGGTCGAGGTTGCGCTCGGCGACCTTCTGGATCAGCGCAGTCAACTGCGCATCATGGAAACTGTCCCACCAGCGCAGCTCCAGCGGCTCGGCCACCGGTTGGCTGGCCGCAGCCTCGCTTTGCAGGGCGGCCCACTCCTTTGGTGCTTCGCTGGTCGGGCGCTGGAAATCCGGGCCCAGGGTGCAGCCGGCCAGCAGCATGGCTAGCAGCACGGGGGCCGCTGCGCGCCCCTTTCGCGGCACAAGGCCGCTCCTACAAGCGACCGCGATCCCCTGTAGGAGCGGCCTTGCGCCGCGAATGGGCTGCGCAGCAGCCCCATCGGCCGCGAAAAAATCAACCTGCCCACTCATCGCGCAGTCACCTCTTTGCCGTCGAGCCGGTCCCCCTGGGTATCGATGGTCGCCTCCACCGACATGCCCACCCGCAGGCGTGCGAGCAGCGGCTGGCCATCATCGAAGACGATCTTCACCGGAATGCGCTGCACCACCTTGGTGAAGTTGCCGGTGGCGTTATCGGGTTTTACCGCGGCGAAGGTCACCCCGGTGGCCGGGGCGATGCTTTCGACATGGCCGTGCAGCTTTTCACCGGAGAAGGTATCGACGCTGATGCTCACCGGCTGGCCCGGCTGCACGTGGGTCAGTTGGGTTTCCTGGAAGTTGCCGACGATATAGGCGCGCTCCAACGGCACCACCGACAGCAGTCGCGCCCCCGGATTCACGTAGGCGCCCAGGCGCAGGGCGCGCTCGCCGACCATGCCGTCCACCGGCGCGGTGATACGGGTGTAGGACAGGTCCAGCTGAGCTTTCTCCAGCCCCGCTTCGGCACGTTTGAGCTGGCCATCGGCGCTGGCCACCTGGGCCGTGAGAATGTCCACCTGCTTGCGCGCCGCCACCAGCGCGGCCTGGGCATTGGCCAGACGGGCACGGGCCTGATCGACGCCGCTGCGCGCCTGCTGGGCGTTCTGCACGGTACCGGCGCCCTGCTCGGCCAGGCGGCTGTAGCGGTTGACTTCATGGTCGGCGAACGCCGCTTCGGCCTGGGCCGCTTTGACAGCCGCCTCGGCCTGGGCAATCAGCGCCGCCTGACGCTCCAGGGTGGCGCGCGCATCGGCGCTTTGCGCCTGGGCCACCAGCAACTGCGCTTGCGCGGCATCCAGCGCGGCCTGGTAGTCACGGGCATCGATGGTCGCCAATAACTGGCCGGCGGTGACTTGCTGGTTGTCCTCTACCAGCACCTCCTTGATGAAGCCCGCCACCTTGGGCGCGACCACGGTGTAGTCGGCGGTGATGTAGGCATCGTTGGTGCTCTGGCGATGATCGCTGCCGAGCATCCAGGGCCCGACGATGCCAGCCAGCACGGCCACGGCCAGAACCGAGCCGATGAAAAGCGTTTTGCGGTTGTTGGTCATTTCAATGTCTCGAATTCATCCACAGGCTCAGGCCACCGCACGCGGTGGATAGATGCGCGTAGGCACGAAGGGGATCAGGCAGATCAGGGCGACGGCGAAGCCCGCCATCACCAGGTAAAGGTCGGCCGAGGTCAGCACCAGGGCCTGGTCATGAATGCGCTTGGCCAGGCCGGCCGTGTTGTCGTCGATCAGTGGCGCATTGCCCAGGCTGTCGACCAGGTGGTTGGAATGGAAATGCCGGCGCACGGTGCCCAAGGCATCGAGCAGGCCACCGGCGATCACCGCCGACAGGCCCTTGACCGTGTTGAACCAGCTGGAAGCGAACGGGCCTTCCTGCGGGGTCATGCCGTTGGTCGAGAGCATCAGCAGCGGCAGCACCGCCATCGGCTGGCCGAACACCTGCAGCAGGTAGAAGGGGTAGAAGTCGCCGCGGATCCACTGCGAGGTGAGCAGGCTGCTGCCCACGCACGACGCCGCCAGCATCGCCAGGCCCAGCGCCAGCACCCAGCGGCAGTCCACCGCGCGGATGTTGCACAGCGCCGCCGTCAACGGCAGGGCAAGCAGTTGCGGCATGGCCACCAGCATCATCAGCGGGCTGGTCTGCGCCGGGCGATAGCCCTGGATTTGCGCCAGGTAGGCCGACGGAATGCTGCCCACGCCAGAGAGCACGATCAGCACCCCTGCCAGTGTCACCAGAGCGAAGCTCAGGTTGCGCCGCGACAGCATGCGCAGCTGGAAGAACGGCAGCGGCTCGGACCATTCGTTGTACATGAACAGCACCAGCAACAGCAGGCCGCCGCCGAGCAGCCAGCAGATCAGCGGCGAGTCGAACCAGCCCCAGCGATCGCCCAGCGACAGGCCAAGGACGATGCTGCTGATCGCCGGCAGGCCGAGCAGCACGCCGCGCCAGTCGAACTGTTTGAAGCGCTCCAGGCGCAGCGGGTCCTGGGGCAGGCCCCAGCCCACGCAGGCGATGGCCAGCAAGGAGGGCAGGATGATCTGCCAGAACGCCCATTGCCAGCCGACGTATTCGGTCCACAGGCCCGCCAGGGGTGTGCCCAGATTGGGCCCGAAGGTGGCGGTCAGGGCGTAGCAGGCCAGGCCGTAGACCTTGATGCCCGGCGGCAGGAAGCGCAGCGCCACGCTCATCAGCATCGGTGGCAGGGCACCGGAGGCGAAGCCCTGCAGAATGCGCAGCAACATCAGGCTGTGCAGGTTGGGGGCGAAGGGTTGGATCAGGCCAAGCACGGCGAATAGGCCGACGGCGGACATGGTGAAGCGGCGCAGCGAAAAGGTGGTGGCCAGCCACGGCGCAAAGGCCATGGCCGACACCGAGGCGGCGCTGTACACCGCCAGCAGCCAGGCGCCTTCGTCGGCACCGATGCCCATGGCGCCACGGATGTCGCTCAGGGAAATCTTGGTCACCGACTCGTTGAGCCCGGCGCACAACACCGCCAGCAACACGCCGAACAGCCCCACCACCACCCGCAGGCCGAACGCCGTCTGCGCGGGCGCGGCCGGCATAGGGGCGGCGGCCAGCGCGGCAGAGGGCGCGGTCAGGGAACTCATGGAATGACATCTCCAGCAACAAATTCAGGGCTGGGGGAAGTCTAAGAAGGTCGAATGCTGACGAAAACTGACTTGTTGGCAGGTTTATGTTGCGCCAAACGCAATCGACTGAAAATTGCTCGACGGCCTAGGTTTTGTACAAAAATAATGGTCATCCAACGTTGTGGGAGCGGTGCACCGCCGCTCCCACAAAACTTTTCGTACAGAGGCCAGGTACCAAATGAGATTACTATGCCGTTGATCGGAGTACGTTCGCTCAAGGTTTCAACTCAACGCGCGATGTCAAGGTGTAATTGCGAACGTCCCGGTCAAGTCACAATCTATTCCTTCAGCAGCCATTTTGTAGAACAACTTCAAGCTGCCTTTTATCAAAGTTTCTGAGCGCTCCTCGATAATTATCTCACCCGAATACGCGAACCCCACAAACTCTCGATTATCAACTTTCAAGATCAGCTGAGAATAAGCTGGATCATCTTGGCCACCCACCGGATAGGACCTGCCAGCAACAAAACCATCATCATTGCCCAGCGAAACCTGTAAATCATCAAACCCCACTGCTCCAAAGCCCAACAAGAAAAGTGGTGAAAAAATGAACTTTACAAAATCAGCGTCAATATTTTTCGAATAACCCGGCGCAGTGAAAATGCCCTGCACGTTGAAAGAGCCGCCAGCTAAAATATTGATCATTTCAGTCTGCTCCTATTCGCCATTTGGCAACTGCGACGTTAGCGCTACATATACCAAAAAAAAACTGGCATAAATACCAGGTGACAGATTGAGTCTGTAGTGCATTTCTCATACTGCGAATAGGCCAGTAACAGACGCATCGGCAACATCAAGGATCGATGCTGCCACACGCCTTCAGCGTCTGCCGTAGCCAGCGGTGCGCCGGATCGTTATCGAACCGAGGGTGCCACGCCTGCATGACATTGACCTTTTCCAATGGCACGGGGATCTCGAAAGAGCGCAATGGCAGTTTCAGCCGGTTCACACTGTTCAGGATGTTGGCTGGTATGGGCAGGATCAAGTCCGAGTCCGGCAGCGAAAACATCGCGGAGTGAAAACTCGTTGTGATCAACGCCACCCGCCGCTCCACCTTGTGATTGGCCAGCGCTACATCGATAGGCCCATTGGCCCGGCCACGGCGTGACACACTTATTTGCGGATAGGCGGCGAAGCGCTCCGGGGTAATCCGGTCTTCGAAAATCGGGTGCCCTTCACGCGCCAGGCCCACGAAGTAGGTGTTGAACAGGCTCTGAACCTTGATTTCCGGGCCCAGTTCGATGGCGGAACTGATGATCAAGTCGATTTGCCCATTGCGCAGCACTGCATCATCGTCACCACTGCCCTCTGGCACAAAACGCAGCACGGTGTTTGGTGCCTGGGCCAGCATCATGCGCAGCAGTTGGGCACCGTACAGGGCGATGAACAGGTCATTGGTGCGAATGTTGAAGGCTCGGTCCAGGTTTACCAGGTCGACATCGTCACCGCTGCGAAATACCTGCCCGGCTTGTTCGACCAAGCCATGCACCTGATCACGCAGGGCCAGCGCGCGCGGCGTCGGCACCAGCCCGCGGCCGGCGCGCACCAGGATCGGGTCGCCCATGGCCTCGCGGATACGCCCCAGGGTGCGGCTCATGGCCGCCGGGCTCAGGTTCATGCGCTGGGCGGCGCCGACCACGCTGCCTTCGTCGAGCAGGGCGTCGAGGGCGACGAGCAGGTTCATGTCCGGGAGTTGCATGGCCGTTTTCCGTGACAGCTGTGGGAAACGCGATGGTATCAGGTTGGTGGATTGCGTCTGGCGCAATGGCACCGTGCGTGGGGGGCCATTTATCCCGGCCGATCGATGCGTCAGCCTGTAACGGCCCAATCGCGGGGCAAGCCCGCTCCCACGAGGGAGACCTGTGGGAGCGGGCTTGCCCCGCGATT
>NZ_JBMOWQ010000100.1:0-6680 GCF_049310485.1 Pseudomonas sp. GZD-209 | reverse complement strand
TACACGTGCTTCGATATAGCTCCTCCCCTCGCCCCCCCCCCCCCCCCCCCCCCCCCGCCACTGCCAACAAGGAATGCCCATGCCCCACCCAGTGCTGATCGCCATCGACGCCTCCCCCGCCAGCCATGCCCTGCTCGACCTCGCCCGCCGCTACTGCCGCCCGGGCGAACACACCCTGCACGTGCTGCTGGCCATCGACGCGACCTTCGCCGTGCACGAGCAGCGCACGGCCTACACCGAGCAGGAGCTGGAGGAATACCCCGCCGCCTGCGACGAGCAGCAGATGGCTGAACATGCCGTGGGCAACGCCGTGAAGACCCTGCGCGAAGCCGGCTTCGACAGCCTGGGCTGCATGGAGGCCGGCCAGCCGGAGGACGTCATTGTCGCCAAGGCCCGGGAGTTGGAGTGCGAGCTGATCATCATGGGGCACCGGCATCTGTCGCGGCTGGGGCGACTGCTGGATACGTCGATCAGCGCCAAGGTGATCGACCGGGTACAGGTGCCAGTGCTGGTTGGAGTAGCGAATGGAAACAGCCAGGCTTGAGCGTATCCTGTGGGAGCGGGTTTACCCGCGAACACCGGCTCAGCCGGTGCCATGCACCGCGTCGGCATCTTCGCGGGTAAACCCGCTCCCACAGGTCCCCGCTGAGTCAACGGAGTTACAGACCATCACTCGCTCGGCTTGACCACCACCGTACAAGTCGTCCCCGCCGCCAGCAGGTAGCCGTCCGGCACTTCGTCGATATGAATCCGCACCGGCACCCGCTGCGCCAGCCTTACCCAGTTGAACGTGGGGTTCACATCGGCGATCAACTCGCGGCTCTGCGGGTTGTCGCGGTCGTAGAT
This sequence comes from Pseudomonas sp. GZD-209, assembly GCF_049310485.1. Lineage (NCBI taxonomy): Bacteria > Pseudomonadati > Pseudomonadota > Gammaproteobacteria > Pseudomonadales > Pseudomonadaceae > Pseudomonas > Pseudomonas sp. GZD-209. The sequence continues at coordinate 5,834 of NZ_JBMOWQ010000100.1, read as the reverse complement.
ACCCCGGGCGATGCTCTCCACATGCCCGCTGAGGCGCTCGCCGCTCATCATCTGCAACTCGGCCACGTCGCCCACCTTCACATGGGGCAACTTGGTCTCCTCGAAGAAGCCGTACACCCAGAACGAGTTTTCATCCACCACCGCCATCACCGCCTCGCCGGTGCGGGCGTAGTCGCCCTTGTGGATGTTCAGGTTGGTCACGTAGCCATCGACGGTGGCGACGATCTGCGTACGCTTGAGGTTCAGCTCGGCCGCCGCCAGTTGGGCCTGGGCCTGCTGGTAGTCGGCCAGCGCCGAGTTGGCGATGTTGCTGGCGTCGTCGCGGTTCTCCTTGGAGATCACCAGATTGTCCATGTCGGCACGGCGCTTGGCGTTGACCTTGCGCATTTCCCAGGTGGCCTTGCGCGAAGCGACCAGCGCCTTGGCCTGGTCCACCGCCAGCTGGTAGTGCTCGGGGTCGATGCGGATCAGCACATCGCCCTTCTTCACCCGCTGGTTGTCCTTGACCGGTACGTCCACCACATAGCCCGGCGCGTCGGCGGCGACGTTGATGATGTCGGCGCGCACCCGGCCGTCGCGGGTCCAGGGCGTGGTCATGTAGTGCAGCCACAACTGGCGGCCGATCACCACGGCAGCGGTCAGCACCAGCAGGGTGGCGATCAGGCTGAAGAACTTTTTCATCGAAGGTTTCTCACCAGTAGAGCGACAGCGCCAGGGCGCCGAACAGGCAGACGAACAGGGAAAGGCGCAGCAGCGCCGGGTGCCAGAAGAAGCGGTAGCCATCAACGCTTGCAATGAACCGATCGAGCCCCCAGGCCAGGCCCAGGGCGAACAGGAACATCAAGGTCATGGTGGGCATGTACACGCCATGGAAGGCGATCTCACGGGGCATCGTGCAATCCTTTCGCCGGGGCCAACGGCGACTGTGGGTCGAGCAGGGAGGTTCGGATGAAGTGCAGGTAGCTCTGCGCCCGGCGCAGCACCGAGGTGTCGAAGTGCCGGGCGAAGGGTTCGTCGGTGGCCTGCACCCGGCTGATGGCATGGTCCACTGCCACCAGGGCGCGTTCGTGGTTGCTGGCGCTCGGTTGCAGGAACAGCCGCGCCAACGCCCGGCCCATGACGCGGATGGCCTGGCGCCAGGGCTGCGACTCGGCATAGGCCGGGTGCACCGGCGCGCGGGCCTGCTCCTTGCGCAGCTCGATGACGGCGTGGCCGATCTCCAGCACCGTGAACATCCAGCCCATCAGCTGGCTTTGCACCTGCGGCTTGCCGGCGGCCAGGCCATAGGCCTGGTGCAGCAGGTCGCGGGTGCGGCTTTCGAAGGCCGAGCCCAGGCCGCGCAGGCGCCCGCTGATGGCGAACAGCACCTGCTCGCGCAGCTCCTGCTCCAGGCGGCTCCACAGCCAGCGGCTGTTGGGCGGCAGGATGATCGCCCCGGCCGCGGCGCAGACGAACATGCCGATGACCATGCCGATGTAGTCGTTGATGAAGGTGTAGGGGTTGTAGACGGTGAGGTTGTTGGGCACCGAGCCGATGGCGAAGAACACCAGCAAGCCCAGGCCATAGCCGGCGTAGGCCGGGCGTGAGGCGAGGAACGCACCGAGCACGAACACCGGCGCCAGCACCATGCACAGCAAGGGGAAACCGTCGATCCAGGGGAACACGAAGAAGGTTTCGAAGAAGCCGATAAAGGCGCCGATCGCCGTGCCGCAGGCCATCTGGAACGACATGCGCTTGGGGTTCGGCGAGGCCGCCGACAGGCCCACGGTGACGGTGGCGATCAGGGTCATCATGGCGCCGCTGGGCCAGTCGCTGAGCAGCCAGTAGCTGCCCAGCAGCAACAGCACCGCCGAGGCGCGCACGCCAGCGGCCGCCGACACCAGCCAGCTGGTCTGGGCCACGTAAGGCTCGTCCCATTGCTCGCGCTCGTGGGTATGGGCGGCCAGCGAGGCGTGGGTCTCGGCGTAGCTGTACATCTCGTCGACGAAGCGGTAGAGCAGCTCGAAGGCCGTATGGAAATCGAGCAGGTCGGACTCGCTGGGGTTGGTTTCCAGGTAGTCCGCCCGCAGCCCGCGGACCTGGGCTTGCAGGCCTTCTTTATAAGTGCCCAGTTCGAGCGCCAGGCGCAGCGCATCGGCGTCGGTCAGCGCACGCCCCACATAGGGTTGCAACAGCTCGGCCAGCGTCTCAAGGCCCGGCTCGATGGCGCCGACGATCTGCAGCGGGCCACGGGCGCGCAGGCGCTCCAGCAGCCGGTGCAGGGCGTTGAAGCGGGTGGTGATGGCCATGAACTCGCTGTTCATGCGGACCAGCCGGCCAGAGCGGCGGCGCATGTGCGGGTCTTCGAAGGCGGTGACGTTGCGCAGGCTCTCAAGCCCCACCGCCTCGGCGACGAAGCGGACGTTGCTGGTCTCGTAGCGGTCGCGCTGGCTGTCGCCGCGCAGCGCTTCGACCACCACCCCGGCGAAGGTGCCGAAGCGCTGGTACAGGGCGTTGCGCATGGCGGCGCTGGCCGACTGCGGCAGGATCGCGGCGCTGACGAAGGTCGACACCAGGATGCCCAAGGCAATTTCCAGCACCCGCCACACCGCGGCCATGAACGCCTGGTCGGGGTGCTCCAGCACCGGCAGGCCGATCATCGCCGCGGTGTAGCCGGCCAGCACGAAGCCGTAGGCGCGGAAGGTGCGGTAGCGCATGGCACCGGCCGAGCACAGGCCCACCCACAGGGCCAGGCTGGGCAGGAACAGCTCGGTGTTCTGCGGGAAGATCGCGATCAGCGCAACCATCATCGCCGAGCCGGCCAGGGTGCCGAGCACCCGGTAGAAGCTCTTGGCGAACACATGGCCGCTTTGCGGCTGCATGACGATGAACACGGTGATCATCGCCGTGCGCGGCTGCGGCAGCTCCAGGCGCATGGCCAGCCACAGGGTGATGAAGGCCGCGGCCAGGACTTTGAAGATGTACACCCAGGTGACGCCGTCGGTGCGCGCCCAGGCGAAGAAGCCCCGGCGCCATTCCAGGCTCTGCAGCCAGCGCAGGGGCAAACTCAGTGCGCTCATTGGGCGTGGTCCGCGTGGTCGAGGAGTTTGTCGACCATCGTCAAGGCGGCCGGGGTCTTCGGTGCGGCCTGGCGCTGTTCGTCCGGCACGTCCTTGCCGGCTTCCAGGCCCCCGCCCAAGGCGGTGACCAGTTCGGCATGGGCGATCAGGCGCGCGGCCTGCACTTGCTGTTGCACCTGTTGCTGGCGGAACAGCAGGGTCTGGGCGTTGAGCACGTTGAGGTAGTCGGTGAGGCCGCGCTGGAAGGCCACGGTGGCGATGTCGTAGGTCTTCTGCGCGGCGGCCACGGATTCGGCGGCGAAGTGCGCCTGCTCCTGCATCGATTCGCGGCGGATCAGTTGGTCGGAGATGTTCTTCAGCGCGCCGATCACCGTCTGGTTGTAGCGCGCCACGGCCACGTCATAGCCGGCCGAGGCCACGCCCAGCTGCGAACGCAGGCGGCCACCGTCGAAGATCGGCAAGCTGATCGCCGGCCCGACGTTGTAGTTGAACTTGCGCCCGGTGAGGAATTCCAACGGGCCGCCGCCGGTGGCCATGAAGCCGAGGCTGCCCACCAGGTCGACATTGGGGAAAAAGCCGGCATGGGCCACATCGATGCCGCGCGCCTGGGCGGCGACCTGCCAGCGGCTGGCGACCACATCGGGGCGCTGGCCGACCAGTTCGGCGGGCAGGTTCGACGGCAGCTTGAGCGGCGCGCCGAGGGTCAGGCTTGGCCGCTGCAGTTTGCCGCCCTCCCCCGGGCCCTTGCCGGCCAGGGCCGCCAGCTGATTGCGGGTCAGGGCGATTGCTTCGTTGAGGCTGTCGATCTGGCGGTGGGTCTCGGGCAGCGGCGCTTCGGCCTGGCTGAGCTCGAAATGGGTGCCGATGCCGCCGTCGAGGCGGCGCTTGGCCAGGGCGACGATCTGCTCCTGCTGGGCCAGCTCGGCCTGGACGATATCGCGCCGGGCAAACTGCAGGCTGAGCTGGATGTAGCTGCGCACCACGTTGTTTTCCAGCTCCAGCTGGGCCTGGCGCGCCTCGGCGACGCTCATGTGGGCCTGGTCCACGGCCTGCTCGCTGGCATTGCGTTCACGGCCCCACAGGTCCAGCGCGTAGCTGAAGCCGATGGCGGCGTTGTTGTCCCAGGTGTTGGCGCCAGACAACGCGCCGGGGCCGTAGAACTGATCCTCCGGCCAGTTGTGGCGCTTGAGCGAGGCCTGGCCGTTGGCCTGGAACTGCTCGGCCGACTCGACCACACCGGCCATGGCCTTGGCTTCACGCACCCGCGCGGCGGCCATGGCCATGCTCGGGCTGCCCTGCAGGGCCAGCGCTACCCAGGCGTTCAATTGGGGGTCGCCATAGGCGCGCCACCACTGCTGGGCCGGCCAATGGGCATCACGCGCCGCCTCGCCAATGGCGGCGTCGGTGGTCAGTTGGTTGGCTTGGATTGTCTTGCTTTGCGGGGCAATGCCCCAGGTTCCGATACAGCCGCTCAAGGACAAGCTAAGGGCACAGGCACTGAGCGCTCGGAGCGCTCCGATGTGGCGACGCGGCACAGCTGCGATTTCCCGAGGAAGAGGTGGAGGGGCTGGGCCATTCTAGGGGTGGCTTTCATTGGCGATAAGCGCATATTCCTGCGAATCTTTGTTACCAAAACAGCGATAATCCGGCTTTGGTCGAACGTGCATTCACGTTACTTCATGTCACAATTTTGTCCTCTAACCCGAGAGTGACCCATGGACACCCTGCAAAACATGCGTGCTTTCAGTTGTGTGGCCCAGCTCGGCAGTTTCACTGCCGCCGCCGTGCAGCTTGATACGACCACCGCGAACGTCTCGCGCGCGGTCTCCAACCTGGAAGCCCATCTGCAAACCCGCCTGCTCAACCGCACCACCCGGCGCATCGCGCTGACCGAAGCAGGCAAGCGCTACCTGATGCGCTGCGAACAGATCCTCAGTTACGTCGAGGAGGCCGAAGCCGAAGCCAGCGATGCCCACGCCCGCCCTGCCGGGCAGCTGAAGGTGCATTCGATGACCGGCGTGGGCCAGCATTTCGTGGTCGATGCCATCGCCCGTTACCGCGAGTCGCACCCGGACGTGACCTTCGACCTGACCATGGCCAACCGTGTGCCCGACTTGCTCGACGAGGGCTACGACGTGTCCATCGTGCTGGCCACCGAGCTGCCGGACTCGGGCTTCGTCTCGCAGCGCCTGGGCATCACCTACAGCATCGTCTGCGCCTCGCCCGAATACGTGGCACGCCACGGCACCGCGCACAAGCCGGCCGACCTGCTCAAGCATTCGTGCTTGCGCATGGTCAGCCCGGTGATCCCGCTGGAGAAGTGGCTGTTCGACGGCCCCGAAGGCCAGGAGCTGGTCAACATCACCACCTCGCCGTTCCAGGTGAACTCGGCCGATGCGATGAAGACCGCGATCCGCAGCAGCATGGGGGTTGGCGTGCTGCCGATCTATTCGGCCATCGATGCCCTGCGTGACGGCAGCATCGTGCGGATCATGCCCGACTACCGCCTGCAGGAGCTCAACCTGTACGCGATCTACCCGTCGCGCCAGTACCTGGATGCCAAGATCAAGACCTGGGTCGAGTACCTGCGTAACTCGTTGCCGGAGATCCTGGCGGCCCATGAGGCGGACCTGAAGACCCACCAGGTGCTGATCGCCAACTGAAAAAGCTGCTGCATTGCGGGTGGGGACAATGGTAGGTTGCTAAGCAATGACACCGCCATTCGCGGGGCAAGCCCGCTCCCACGCCATTCACGAAACCCCCGGGGGAGAGGGC
>NZ_JBMOWQ010000099.1:0-53627 GCF_049310485.1 Pseudomonas sp. GZD-209 | reverse complement strand
GATCAAGATCAAGATCAAGATCAAGATCAAGATCAAGATCAAGATCAAGATCAAGATCAAGATCAAGATCAAGATCAAGATCAAGATCAAGATCAAGATCAAGATCAAGATCAAGATCAAGATCAAGATCAGCAGAGTTGCTATTGAACCGTGGGCACAGCGATATATTGATTGGCCCCTCGCCGAAGATACCAGCGAAAGGGCCATGGAGAGAAAGGGAACTTACGGTGAAATAGGATCACTCGCCGGGAATGTTTCATCCAGCGCATTATCGACAGCGCTCTCCTTCGGCTGGGTCACCTCACCACATTTACATTCGGCCATACGACAAGACTCGCCATCACGATGGCCCATCGCGCAGGCCTCGCAGCAATAGGCCTTGCCATCCTGGACCACCGCATTGGCATCCACAGTGCAGGAACAGTGGTTGCAGGCACAGCGTTGCTCATTCATCACGGTTCTCCCCTATCGTCATCGAGCACCACCTCATCGCTCCACGGCTCGCCGTCCAGCGGCGCAGAACGGGCCAGTTCGGACTCGTCCAGGCCGATGCCGCCACCGATCTCGTAGGCCTCCACCTGGCGCAGGGTCATATCTGCCGGGCCGGCTGCCGTACCGGACTCATCCGCGTCCCAGGCATCGGTTTCATCAAACAGTGTCTCGGGACTCAGGTCATCAAGGCTGGCATTGTCCTCGTGCAGGCTGTCGGTCAGGGTCTCGCCTCCGGTCATGCCGCTTTCCGCGACACGCCGCGGCGGGTAGTCCTCAGCGATCTCCCGCGCCGGGCGCTGGTCGCCGACACGCCCCTGGCGTTCATCGCGACGTTCGCTGAAATCCAGCTCGTGGACGCTGCCCATGCGGTCCTCCGTGTCGTCGATCTCAATCTGCGGTCTTGGGGCATCGGGTTTAGGCATGAACGTTCTCCGTCAGTGGGTTTCACACGGTCGACTGCCCCAACGAAGAAATGATTCAGAGTTTCTTCAAAGGCACCGCCCCGCGCTTTTTTTGAACTCCGCGCCGCGCCGTCACCTCCCAATCTTGAGACCCGCGAACCGTCCCGGAGCCCGTCATGGCCAAGCCCCTGCAGGAGTACCAGCGCAAGCGCGATTTCAACGCCACACCCGAGCCGGCTGGCAAACGCGCCAGCGCACGCTCGGCCCATGCGCTGCAGTACTGCATCCAGAAGCACGATGCCAGCCACCTGCACTACGACTTTCGCCTGGAACTCGACGGCACCCTCAAGAGCTGGGCGATCCCCAAAGGCCCCTCCCTCGACCCCAAGGTCCGGCGCCTGGCGGTACATGTAGAGGACCACCCGCTGGACTACGCCGATTTCGAAGGACGCATTCCCGAAGGGCACTACGGTGCCGGCGATGTGATCGTCTGGGACCGGGGTGTCTGGCAACCCGAAGGCGACCCGCGCGAAGCCTATGCCAAGGGCAAGTTGCGCTTTCGCCTGCAGGGAGAAAAGCTGTCAGGGGTCTGGAACCTGTTCCGCACCCACATGGCCGGCAAGAAAGCGCAGTGGATGCTAGTCAAGTCCCATGACGGGCAGGCTCGCAGCGAAACCGACTACAGCATCGTCGAAGCCCTGCCAGATAGCGTGCTGAGCGAGCGCACCCTGCCGCCGCGGCGCCCCGCCAAGGCGACCACCTCCACACACAAGCCCAAGGCCGGGCACAAAGCCCTGCCGAAGGTACTGCAGCCGCAACTGACCACCTTGGTCGACTCCCCACCCAGCGGCGACTGGCACTACGAAGTCAAGTTCGATGGCTACCGGATTCTGGCGCGCATCGACGCTGACGACATACGCCTGTTCACCCGCAATGGCCACGACTGGAGCGCCAAGATGCCCCGTCAGATCGAGGCACTCGGCGCCCTGGGGCTCGACGCAGCATGGCTGGACGGCGAGATGGTGGTGGTCGGCGACAACGATGTGGCCGACTTCCAGGCCTTGCAGAACGCGTTCGACACCGAGCACGACGAACGCATCACCTATTACCTGTTCGACTTGCCCTGGCTGGGAGGCGAGGACCTGCGCGAACTGCCACTACAGGCGCGTCGCGTCACTCTGGCCAAGCTGCTGGAAACCAACGCTTCGCCGCTGCTCAGGTATTCCGCCGATTTCCAGGAACCGGTCGATTCGCTGCTCGACAGCGCCTGCCGGCTGGAACTCGAGGGGCTGATCGGCAAGCGTGCCGACAGCCCTTATGTGTGCCGGCGCAGCAGCGACTGGATCAAGCTCAAGTGCAAGCAGCGCCAGGAATTCGTGATCGTCGGCTATACCGACCCCAAGGGCAGCCGCCACGGCTTCGGCGCCCTGCTGCTGGCCCTGCACGACCACGCCAGCGGCCAGTTGCGCTACGCCGGCAAGGTCGGCACCGGCTTCAGCGCCACCACCCTGGACAGCATCCTCGCTCGCCTGAAACCGCTGCAGACCGCCAAGCCGCCCTTGCCCAACCCTCCCACCGGCGCCGAAGCGCGCGGCGTGCATTGGCTCAAGCCACAGCTGCTGGCAGAAGTCGCCTATGCCCAGATGACCCGCGAAGGCATCGTGCGCCACTCGGTGTTCCACGGCCTGCGCGACGACAAACCCGCCACCGCCATCGGCCTGGAGCAGGTCATGCCCGCCAAGCGCACAGCACAGACAAAACCCGAAACCCTGGGCACCCTGCGCCTGACCCACCCCGATCGCGTGGTCGACGCAACCACCGGTGCCACCAAGCGCCAGGTCGCACAGTACTATGCCCAGGTCGCCGACTGGCTGCTGCCACAGCTGAAGGATCGGCCTGTCGCTCTGGTTCGGGCACCGGACGGCCTGGGCGGCGAACTGTTCTTCCAGAAAAACGCCGGCCAGCTGCATCTCCCCCACGTGCTCAGCTACAGCAAGGCCCAGGCCGGCCAGGCGGCCATGGTGCTCAACCGCGTCGACAGCCTGCTGGGCGCGGTGCAGATGAACTCGCTGGAACTGCACACCTGGAATGCCACCACCAAGGACTTCGACAAGCCCGACCGCCTCGTGCTCGACCTGGACCCCGATCCCGCGCTGCCCTGGAAAGCCATGCTGGAGGCCACCCAGCTGACCCTTACCCTGCTCGATGAGCTGGGCTTGAAGGTATTTCTCAAGACCAGCGGCGGCAAGGGCATGCACCTCGTCGTGCCACTGACCCGGCGCGCGGGGTGGGACGAGGTGAAGGACTTCAGCCATGCCTTGGTCGAACACATGGCCGGGCTGTTCCCCGATCGCCTCAGCGCTGTGTCCGGCCCGAAGAATCGGATCGGACGGATCTTCATCGACTACCTGCGTAACGGTAAGGGCGCCACCACCGTCGCCGCCTACTCGCTGCGGGCCCGCGAGGGCCTGCCGGTATCGGTGCCGATCTGGCGGGAAGAACTGAGCCAGCTCAAGGGTGCCAACCAATGGAACATCGGCAACCTGCAGGCACGGCTTGCCGAGGTGGACGATCCGTGGGCCGAAATGGCCAGGACCCGCCAGTCGATTACCGTACGTATGCGCAAGCAACTGGGGATCGACTGATGGAACGATGGCTGGACCTGCGTGGCTGGAAGAAGAACACCCAAGGAGCACCGAGCCCATGAGCATCGACTATGACTTCGACCTGACCCACCTCGATCACCTTTTGCGCCGTTTCGGCGCGCGACCGCAGGCCATCGACCTCGATACCCTGCTGCAAGAGCTACTGCATGCGCTGCTAGCCGATCACCTCGACCTGCTCCCCCTGCCGGGCCAGGGGCGGACACTTGACCGCTGGCGGGCCCTGGCACGGGTCGCAGGTTGCGATCTGAGCCTGGCCAAACTCTATGAAGGCCATACCGACGCTTTGGCGATCCTTGCCGAATGCGGCGCCGCTCATCATGCCGGCGAAGGGATCTGGGGCGTGTGGGCTGCGGAGCCACCGGATGCCCGCACCCACATCATCGCCCAGCACGGCGAACGTGTTCGCCTGCAAGGCCGCAAAGCCTGGTGTTCAGGGGCGTTGCAGATCGATCGCGCGCTCGTGACCGCCTGGGAAGGCGACCAGTCGCTGTTGGTTGCCATCGAGCTGTCCGATCCCAGCCAGCGCATTCAGGTCGAGCACTGGCAGGCCGTTGGCATGGCCCGCACCACCAGTGTCACCCTCGAGTTCGACAATTCGCCGGGGCTGGCCATCGGCACGCCCGGCCAATACCTGGCCCGCCCGGGATTCTGGCAGGGCGGCGCGGGCATCGCCGCCTGTTGGTATGGCGCAGCGCAAGCCCTGGCGCAATACCTGCGTGAACACTGCCGCAAACCCCGCCCCGACCCACACGCCGATGCCCACCTGGGCGCGGTCGATGCGGCGTTGTTCGGGGCCCGTGCCGCCCTGCGCGAATGCGCCGCCTGGATCGACCAGCACCCTCACGACGACGCCAGTTTGCAAGTGCGCCGCACCCGCGCCCAGGTCGAGCAAGCGGTCGAGCAGGTCATCCATCATGTCGGGCGGGCGCTCGGCGCCACACCGTTCTGCCGCAGCGGCCATTTCGCCCGGCTCAGTGCCGACCTGCCGGTATATCTGCGCCAAAGTCACGCTGAGCGCGACCTGGCCGAGCTGGGCCAGCAATTGACGGGCATGCCGGCAAGCGTATGGCAACTATGAGCCAGAACCTGATACAGGCCGCCACCGGCACGCCATGGAGCGCCTGGCAGCAGTCCACTCAACTGGCCCGCGCCACCTGGCTGATGCCCGTCCGGCTATGCCCGCCCGGCAGAAGGCTGGTGCTGCTGGCGCCGCATCCGGACGACGAGATCCTCATGGCCGGCGGTCTGTTGGCCAGCTTCCAAGGCCGTGAACAGGACGTGCTGCTGATTTCTGCCACCAATGGCGAGGGCAGCCACCCGCATTCCTCGCAGTGGACCGAGCGGCGCCTGCGTCATCAGCGCCCCCTGGAAAGCCGGCATGCCTTGCAGTTGCTGGGCCTGGACCTCAACCGCCTCGATTGGCGACGGCTCAACCTCAAAGATGGCGCCCTGCCCCATGATGAAGCCTTCCTGGTCAATCACCTGGAACAATTGCTGCAGCCCGACGACCTGCTGCTGACCACCTGGCGCAGTGACGGGCACTGCGATCATGAGGCGGCAGGCCGTGCCTGCGCCCGGGCGGCCCACGCGCGCCGTGTGCAACTGGCCGAGGTGCCGGTGTGGGCCTGGCATTGGGCCGCACCCGACGATCCGCGACTGCCTTGGCCCAAGGCACACCGCCTGCAGCTCGACGAAGCGCGCCTGGCGCTCAAGCGCCAGGCCCTGGCCGCCCATGCCAGCCAGCTGCAGCCCGATGGTGAACGCCCTGCGGTGCTGCCGGATCAGCTGCAGGCCTGCCTGCTTCAACCCTTCGAGCTGGTCTTTCTGTCAATGGAGCCAACATGAGCCTGGACACACAGTACTTCGCCGACTTGTATGCCGGTAACGATGACCCTTGGGCCTTTCGCACCCGCTGGTACGAACGACGCAAGCGCGACCTGGCCTTGGCCAGCCTGCCGCGGCAATGTTATGAGCGCGTATTCGAGCCAGCTTGCGCCAACGGCGAGCTGAGCGTGCTGCTGGCCGAGCGCTGTGCCGACCTGCTGTGCCAGGACCTCGACGCAACGGCCGTGGCCTTGGCCCGCCAGCGTCTTGCAGGCGTAGGCCATGCCCGCGTCGAACAGGGCCACCTGCCGGGCGACTGGCCGGGCGGGCAGTTTGACCTGATCGTGCTCAGCGAGATCGGTTACTACCTGGCCCCCACCGACTGGCTGCAGGTGATCGAGCAATCGGTGGCCTGCCTGGCCTATGACGGCGGTCTGCTGGCCTGCCACTGGCGCCATCCCATCGCCGGCTGCCCGCAGGATGGCCGCGAGGTGCATGCCCTGCTGGCCAGGCATCTGCCGCTTTATCCGCTGCTGCGCCACGAGGAGGCGGACTTCCTGCTCGAATACTGGTCGTGTCAGCCCAGCGTCGTGGACCTCGACGAGACCTGCCCATGATCGCCGTCATCATTCCCGCCCACAACGAAGCCCGTCGTCTCGGGCACTGCCTGGCCGCCGTCAAGCAGGCCGTGGCACAGGCCGAGGCGGCGGGTCTGGTGGTTGAAGTGCTGGTGGTGCTCGATCGTTGTGTCGACGCTAGCGCGCGCATCGCCCGCCGCCACGGCGCACATACCCTGGCACTGGAGGCTGGCAATGTCGGTATCGCTCGGCGCCTGGGCGCGGCATGGATGATCGAGCGCGGCGCCCAGTGGCTGGCATTCACCGACGCCGACAGCCGCGTGCCAGGGCACTGGCTGGTGTCACAGCTGCAATGGCGTGCGGATGCGGTATGCGGCACGGTGCATATCGAGCGCTGGCAGCCCTGGCAGAATGCCGCTTTGCGCCAGCTCTACCTCAGCCGTTACCAGGCCCGGGATGGGCACCGGCATATCCACGGCGCCAACCTGGGGGTATGCGCCAAGGCCTATGAACGCGTCGGCGGTTTCCAGCCCTTGCCGGCCCACGAGGATGTGCAGCTGGTGCTGGCCCTCGAGGCCAGCGGTGCACAGATCGTCTGGACCGCGGCGCACAGCGTGGCCACCAGCAGCCGGCGGGACAGCCGCGCACGCCAGGGCTTCGGGGATTACCTGAGGGGCCTGGAAGGCCAGCTGCCGTAGCGATTGCGCAATGGACTATGACGCTTTGCGCGGTCGCTTGGCCGCCGGTTTCTTCGCCTTGGGCTTGCCGCCTAGGCTGCGCTTGAGCAGCTCGGTGAGGTCGATGATGTCCGCCCCCTTCTCGGCCGTCGTGCCCTCGCCTTTGTCCACGGTCGCGATCTTGCCCTTGCTGGCCTTCTCCTCCACCAGGTCGAGGATGGTCTGGCGAAACGCATCATGGTATTCGTCAGGCGTCCAGGCCCCGCTCATGTCTTCCACCAGGCGCCGGGCCATGTCCAGCTCACGCTTGTCGACCTTGCTTTGGGTCACGCTGTTGTCCAGCTCCAGCGTCTGGAGTCCACGCACCTCCTCGGGCCAGCGCAGGGTAATCAACACCAGGGCATCCTCCAGCGGGCGCAGCATCGCCAGGTGCTGGCGGGTGTGCAGCACCACGGTGGCCAGGGCCACCTTGCCGGTGCTGTGCAGGGTCTCGCGCAGCAAGGCATAGACCTTGCCGCCACGACGGTCGGGGCTCAGGTAGTAAGGCGTGTCGAACTGCTGCAGCGGAATGTCGCCGGCGTCGACGAACGAGAAGATATCGATGGTCTGGGTCGCCTCGGGCCTGGCCTTGCGAATTTCCTCCTCGCTGATCACCACGTAACGGCCCTTTTCGTACTCCACGCCTTTGACGATGTGCTCTTTGTCGATTTCCTTGCCGGTGATCTTGTTCACCCGTTTGTAGCCAACCGGCTCCATGCTGCGCTTGTCCAGCCAGTCGAAATCCACACGCTCGCTGCGCACTGCGGTGTTGAGCGAGACGGGGATGTGCACGAGGCCGAAGCTGATCGCGCCTTTCCAGATTGCCCGGGCCATGGTCGGCTCCTACGTATCGAAGGGTTGACCGGTCTGGCTGTAGCGCAACGCGCCACAGCGATCGCAACACTGGCAGTGAAGCCCGGCGAGTTCACACACCAGCAGGCTGCGCCACTGGCAGCCACGCAGCAGGCAGACAAGTTTCATCAGCCACCTCCCTGGCCCTGGGACGTCCAGGCCCTTATTGAAACTGACTGCACGGCGCCGCGAAGGTTTATCCGGATTACTCAGGGCAACGAGTTGCCACCGGTCACGCCGAACACTTCGCCGGTGATCCAACTCGACTCTTGGGTAGCCAGCAGTTCCACCAGTAACCGGCAAGGCTTGACTCTACCGTTAGGGGCAGACTTTACCCTTGGCGCTTCATTACCTGGAGTTCGCCATGAAGAGCAAACGCATGCTCGTAATCCTCGGCCACCCTTCGAACGACAGCTTTTGCGGAGCGGTGACCGAACGTTATGTCGAGGCCGCCACGCAAGCAGGCCATGAGGTACGTCTGCTGCGCCTGGACACCCTGGAGTTCGATCCGGTCTTGCACGATGGCTATAACCAGATCCAGTTGCTTGAGCCCGATTTGATCGACGCACAAAACGACATTACCTGGGCCGAACACCTGACATTGGTGTACCCGATCTGGTGGGGCGGCATTCCGGCGTTGCTCAAGGGGTTCTTCGACCGTGTGTTTCTGCCCGGTTTTGCCTTCAAGTACCGCAAGGGCTCGCCCTTCCCGGACAAGCTGCTCAAGGGCCGCACGGCTCACCTTCTGGTGACCATGGACACGCCGCCGTGGTACTACCGCTGGGTGTATCGCATGCCGGGCCTGCACCAAATGCGCAAGACCACCCTGGAGTTCTGCGGCATAAAACCGCTGAAAACCTTGACCTTCGGTCCGGTACTGGGCTCCAAGCCGGAACAGCGCGAAGCCTGGCTCAAGCAAGTCCAGGCGGTCGCCAGCCGCTGATCGGCCCCGGTTGGGCCGTGCCCCTGCGCGGCCCAGCCAAGTCTCCCTCCTGTGACACCTTGTCCAACCACGCTTCCCGCCCCCTGACGCTTGTGCAAAGATGTCGCGCGCCTGTACGAGCGCACGACATCTTTTCGCTTCTGATGCGTCAAAAAAGGGACTTTCATGTACATCGGCAAAGCCGCCCAGCTGTCGGGCACCACCGTCAAAAGCATTCGACATTACGAAGAAATCGGCCTGTTGCCGCCCCCGCAACGCGAAGGCAAATACCGCATCTACAGCCAGCAAAGCGTCGAGCTGCTGACCTTCATCAAATGCGCCCAGCAACTCGGTTTCAAACTCAAGGAAATGCAGGCCATTCTGCAGGACCATCGCGGCCAGGAGCTGCCCTGGGATCTGGCCATGCAGGCCATCGATAACAAAAAGCAGGAATTGATGGGGCAGATCCAGGCCTTGCAGCAAGTGCATGACGGCCTGGTCGAGTTTGAGCTGAGCCTCAAGGATGCGCAGATGCAATGCCAGTTCGAGCACCTGGAAAAAGCCCGCTGAATCCGCACCGCCGCCCCTGAACGGCCATGGCGCCCCGCGCCCTTTGCAGCACGCAGGCGCCCCGGCGATTTAGCCTGGCACGCCCTCACCCCTCGGCTGCTCGCCCTCTTGCACCGCTGGCTGCGGCACAATCGAGGCAAAGAACCACGGCGAAATCAGCGTAACCAACAGAATGGTCATGAAGCCGCTGGATGACAGCGCCAGTATCACCAATACGCCCAGGTCAATGACAGGTTTGTAGGCGGAGAACAGCAGCGCGACAAAACCCATCGAGAAGATCACGACGTTGACTACCGTCGAGCGCCCTACGCCCTGCATGGCCGTCAGGATGGCCTCGTCGATCTCGATACCCTTGTGCACCAGCATCTTGATCCGTGACAGCAGGTGAACGGCGTAATCCACCACGCCCACCACCAGGAACGTCACCAGTGTGGTACCGATGTTCAACTCGATGTCCAACAGGTACATGCAGCCGTACACCGTCACCGACGTGGTCAGCAACGTCAGCATGCCGAGGATGCCCAGGCGTACCGACTTGAGCCAGAACATCATCATCAAGGTCACCGCCAGCAACGCCAGCGAGAAGCTCAGCACCTGACCCTGGGTGATTTCCTGCAACACCCCGGTCCAGATGTACGGCGTGCCGGCATGGGTGACTTGCAGGTTGGCCGGTTTGTTGATGAGCAGCCAGGCGTCGAGTTTGTCGAGCATCGCCTGGTAATCGCCCGCCACGGAGGACGTCATGGTGAACAGCGTCACCGCCTTCGAGTAATCGGCATTGAGCACGTTCTGCAAGTCGGTGCCGCCACCGTTCTCGAACATCATGATGTGCTGTTCGATGAGCGAATTGCCGTCGACCTCGAAGGTCTCCGGTTTGCCGTCATCATCGACCACCGTCACCTGCTCCACCGCCTGCGGCACCCGCAGGAAAGCAGGGTTCATGTCGTTGAGCACCAGGTTCATGCGCTTGATGTAGGTCGCCACCGAATAGGTGTAACTCACGTTCGGCTGGGCCTTGATGAACTGGTCCAGACGATCGAGGAACTGCACGGTTTCAGTGGTCAGCGCGCCACGCGGCGTCTTGGTGTCGAAGGCGATCCAGCCCGGCGATGTACCCGCGACGCCGGCCCGGTTGATGAACTCGTCGGACATCCGCACCGGGCTGTCCTTCTTGAAGTAAGCAATGCCCGAGTCTTCGATATCCACCCTGAACGTGAACACCGTCATCATCGCCAACAGCGGCAGGGTTACCAGCAACACCGGCTTGCGCCAGCGAATCAGCCAGGCACAGAACACCACCAGATAGTGGGAGATCAGCGACTCTTTGCGTTGCACTTTGCGCGGGACGGCATCTTTGCCCCAGATCGAAATCCACGCCGGAATCAGCAGCAACGAGATGATCAACGCCGCCGTCAGGCCGATGGACATGAACACGCCAAAGTTGCGGATGCTGACAATGTTGTTGGTGGTGGAAATCATGAACGTCGCGATAGTCGTGACCGTTGTCAGCACTACCGGCGTGACCATCAGGCGCTGGGTTTCACGGTTGGCTTCGCGGAAAGACTTACCCGAATTGAGCTGTTCGTAATACTCGGCCATGACGTGGATCGCGTCGGCACAACAGATGGTGAACAGGAACACTGGCAAGACGCTGGTGAGCAAGTCCATCGGCACACGCAAGAGCGCCATCAGGCCCAGGGTCCAGATGGTGCAGAACAGAATGTTGAACAGCGGCAGCACCACGCCCAGTGGTTTGCGAAAGAAGAAAACCAAGAGGGAGGTCACCAACAGGAACACGATCGGGAACAGCATCGCCAGGTCGTGATCGATGATCTCCTGCTGGGCGGCGATAAAGATCGGCATGCCGGCGATGAACACCTCATCGGTGAACTCCGGGTGAGCGGCCTGGTACTTCGCGATGATCTCGCGGACCTGGTGATAGGCACGCAACTGAGCCTGAGCGTCGTCCTGTTTGGTGCCCAGTTCGGCGACGACCATGGCGACTTTCTTGTCCGCCGAGACGACGCCACCGACCATCTGCTCGTTGCCCATGATCTGCGCTTCGACCTTGGCCGGGTCCATGTCCAGGGCGTGCAGGGTCTTGTGGATCCACAACTCGCCATCGGCACTCAGGCTGATGTTCTCCAGGTCAGCCATCGAGGCCATTTCCTGGATCGGGTTGAGCCGTTCGGCAAGAAAGCTCAGGAACTGCAGGTCATGGCTGTCCCAGTGCCGGACAATGCCATGGTCGCGCAGCGCTTTGGCGGCAGCGTAATCGTTCTGCGAAAAGCCCTCGGCGAGGATCTGCTCCAGCAAGCCCTGGGCATCATGGTCGCCACTGTGCAGGCCGACGATGCGCTGCAGTTCGACACGGTCCTCATCGTTGGCCAGCATCAACCGGCGAATGGCCTGGGACAGCTCGAACTGGGCGTTCAGCGACGTGGTGTTGAAGACACTCTCGGGGTTGTTCAGCGCCACCATGACCGAGTCATAGGTGCCGGTGAACTCGCGCTGCAAGTCAATGATGGTCTTGCGTGCCGGGTGAGTGTCCTTGAGCAGATACGGATTGGTGTCCGACATCAGCGCGCCGAGGGTGTAGGTGAAGTAGGCGGTGATCGCCACCAGCACGAACACAATCGCCCGCGCATAGCGCTCGACGAAGTTCAGGTATCTTTCCATGAATGAAGGTTCCAGATGGACCGAGGGCGGCACTTAGCGGGCAGACACGGCGTATTCCGGCAAGTCGCCGGCTTTCAGCCCGCGCTTGATCGCGGTCTGCGTGAACAGGCGGTCGTCCAGCGCGACGTTGTACTGCAACTGGTTGAAGCGCAGTTGAGAGCGCGTACCGGCGATGAAATCCTCGGTTTCGCTGAAGGTAATGCTGTCGATCTGGTCGATGGTTTCAGTCTTCAGGGTGCGCATCTGCTTGAACATCACACCTTTTACATCGAAGAAGTCCTGGCGCAGCACCAGTGAGTTTTTCTTGTCGATCCAGACCTTGAGCTTGTTGTAGCCGGTCTTGGCCAGCACGGCAGGCGTGGCCGGCTCACGCTCGATCACGTAGCAATCGCGGCCCTGCAACTGCTCTTCGCCGACCAGCGTCTGGCGATAGTCTTCGGCGCGAATCTTGTCGAGGTCGGCATAGGAGTAGTCGCTGCCCATGAACGCCCCGCGTTTGTCGGTGGTGGAAATTCTTCGGGTCTGTCGGCTGACCGGCAAATACATCCATTGGCTGTCTTCGAGGCCCAGGGCTTCGCGCGGGTTTTCGATGTGGAAGGCGACGTCACGCACATCGCTCGGCGCCGAGAAGTACATGGTGAATTTGTCGCTGTCCGGGTAATCCTTTTGCAGGTAGCTGAACTCGCGGACGCGGCTATTACCTTGCTTGTCGATCAGGATCAGGGACACCTGGGACATGAAGCTCTTGCCGTCATCGCGGTCCCGGGCCTGGCGAATGATGTCGTCGGCCGTGCGGGTTTCAGCTGCCATCGCGGCAGCGGCGCTCAGCAGCAATGCGCTGACAGTCAGGGTCTTGAAGATGGGCAACATGGCGATTTCCTTTTCATTGTTTGAGTGATTCGCACACCGGCACCGGTGTGGTCAGAACAGATAGCCGGCGGACAAGCGCACCTGGTCGCGGTTGTCGTACTCACCGAACTGGCGGTCGGGCTTGCCGAAGAACACATCGACTTCCAGCCCCAACTTGAGCCAGTCCACCGGTTTGTAGGTGAAGATCCCCTGAACGAAACTGTCGTCCTGCGCTGGCGGCGACATGCCGAAAACCAGGCGGGTCTTGAGGCGATCCTGGAACTGCGAGCCTTCGGCAGACAGGGTTAACAGGTCGTCGCGTTTGCCCTGGACCATGCCGGGCTGCCAGTCGAGCAGCCGCTGGTGTTGCCACTGCATCGAGATCAGCCAGTCCCGCAGCAGGTAATCGACGCCCAGCAGCGACTTGGTCATCGCCGTCCGGTCGCTGCCGTAAGCGCGGTAAGGATTGGTGACGCGCCAATTATCGAAGTAGGCGACTTCACTGCGTACCACGATGCTGTGGCCGGCATCGATGGCCACACTGGCGCCGCCCATGGAATAGCGCGGGAATTGCCGTTCGAGGCGAATCAGGCCCTCTTCGGTTTGGCCTTCGACAGCGTAAACCGGGTCCTGTTGGCGGGCGTTGAGGGCAACGAAACTGACGTCCACCGTGCCGATCCGGCCGTTGGCACTGGCACCGTAACCAAAGCCACTGTGACCGTCATAACCGGGCCGCGAATCGACCACGAACATCTGCGGATCGGGTGTGGCAAAGATCGGTGCATCGAACTCGCTGCCGACGGCCGGCGCCTGGTTTTTCACAAAATCAGTGATCACCAGCGCTTCCAGCTCCCACTCGGCGACCGGCTGCACCAGGCGAATCATCGGCACGGCGATGCGGCTGTCTTCCAACAGGCCGATCACACCCTCGCGATAATCCAAGGGGTTGATCTGATCGAGCACCCGTAATTCATCTGCACGCCCCCACACCACCTGCTGCCAGCCCACCGTCAGCTCGCCGTCACCGACGTAATGCCCCCAGTAAAGGTGCCGCCAATCGGCGGTCGCCCGGTAATCGTCGCGGGCTTGGGCGCTGTAGGGGTTGTTGCCGTCATAACGGAAGTCGTAACGGGCTCGGCCCTTGGCTTTGTAGTAGCCGCTGTCCCAGGCATCCTCCAGGCTGAACTTGAGATACACGGCCTTTTGCGTGACCTGGTCGTCACCGTGCAGACGCACGGCCGTGGCAACGCCGATCTCCGCTTCATGATGCTCCGGCAACCACCCGGCGATCGCCACTGGCGAGCCTAGGCTGACCAGAGCGGCCAACAGGCCGCGATTGAGTCCCTGTCGAGCCATGGCTACATTCCCAACCCGGCACCGCCGTCGATCATCAGGCTTTGCGCCGTGACGCCACCCGCCTGCGGGCTCGCCAGATAACGGACCATGGCCGCCACTTCGTCACCCTGAATGAAGCGCCGCAGGGGCAACTTCTTCTTGGCATTGCGCAGGATCTGCTCGTGGGTGATCCCGGCGATGCGCGCCTGAGCCGCCAGTTCGCCCTGCAGCATCGGCGTGTCGATCCAGGCGGGCAGGATGGCATTGACCGTGATTCGCCGTGGCGCCAGGTCCAGTGCCAAGGCTTTGGTCATGCCGATGATGCCGTGCTTGGAGGCGCAGTAAGCGGTGTTGCGGACCTTGCCCGCTCGGCCGAGGATCGACGACATGTTGACGATCCGCCCACCCTCCGCCATCAATGGCAGGCACAACGAGGTGACGTAAAAGGTGCCGTTGAGGTTGACCGAAATCACCTTGTGCCAGTTGTCGAGGTCTTCGGGCTCGTTCTCGTCGCAGACCCCGGCGCTGTTGACCAGCACATCGATAAAGCCGACCCGGTTGGCCAGATCCTTGAACAGCAGTTGCAGGCCGGCCAGATCGGCGATGTTCGCTTGATGGGTTTCGATGCGAGCGGCAAATTCGCCCTCGGCGACCCACCCCTGCAAGGTTGCCAGGTCAAGATCCAGCAAGATCAAAAGGTGCTCGGCCTGGGCTGCAAAACTTTCCGCGACGGCGCGGCCAATACCCTTGGCCGCGCCGGTAATCACAATCGTGCGTGCCTGGCTCATAGCATTTTCAACCCGCCGTTGACGGACAAGACTTCGCCCGTGACGTACAGGCCGCGCTCGGCCAGATACAGCACCGCGTCGGCAATTTCTTCAGGCCGGGCGAACCGTTTGATCAACAGCCGCGACTGGATTTCCTGCTCATGGGCGCCGACCAGGGCTTCACTCATGTTGGTGCTGACGATGCCGGGGGCTACCGCATTGACCCGGATATTGCGCGGCGCCAATTCCACCGCCAGTGCGCGCGTCAATGCATCTACACCACCTTTGGCCGCGGCGTAGTTGCTCTGGCCCTTGCCGGGCTTTTGCGCGGCCACGGAACTCAGGTTGACGATGCATCCGCTGCGCTGGCGCATCATGCAGGGCAGCACTTGCTGACAGCACAACAACGTGCCGATCAGGTTGGTCTGGATGACCTCGGTGATGTCATTCAACGATTGCGTGGCGAGCAAACCGTCACGGGTAATACCGGCGTTGTTGACCAACAGGTCGATACGTTCGAAACGCTGCTCGATCCGTTCAAAGAACGCCCGAATGCTCTGCGCATCCTTGACATCACACTGCACGGCCAGGCATTCCCGGCCCAGCCCCTCGACCTGCGCCTGCAAGGCAGCGGCAGACGCCTCGTCACGGACATAACTGAAGGCAACCTGATAACCCGCGCCGGCCAGGGCCAGCACGATGGACTTGCCAATGCCGCGACTGCCGCCGGTCACGACCGCTATTTTCTGAGTCATGACCGCTCCTTACAGTGAGTTCTGAGTTTTGAACTGCGCGAGGGTGAAGCCGTGGGTCGCAGCCAGTGCGCGGACCTGCTGAACCTGCTCGCGGCTGATATCGCCGTAGGAACCGTGCTGGCTCATGCCGGACAAGCCCATCAACACCGACTCGGCCATGCACGCATACAGCTGACCTTTTTTCAGGTAGGCCCGCACGTTGGGCGCCAGGCCGTCGTCGAACGGCGTCTGGACGATGCCACCGTGCATGTAGAGGACGTCTTCGCGTTGGCCCGGCAGGTCTTGATGGACGTTCAGCGGCACGGCGATATCGCAAATCACGCTGCGCTCGGCGAAATGGTCGGCGCCGAGGAATGGCTGAGGCGCATTGGCCGCGCACAGGATGATCCGTGCGCCCTTGAGGGCGTCGAGATCGTTGGTGACAGTGATGAACGCGTTCGCGCCAAGGCGCTCATCCACCAGACGGGCGATGTGCAAACCGAGGTCGGCTTTTTGTCCATGTGAGTGCAACAAGCCATGAAAACCATCAAGGGTCAGCAGTCGCTGCGCCAACCGGTCGTGTTCGGCCGTGCCCTTGAGGATCGAACGGGCCGCGTCGGCGTAAATCAGTTGGGCAGTTTTCTCCAGGCGCCGAACCGAGCCTTCACGACCGCTGCCAATCAGAATCAGGTGATCGACGGTGGCGGACAGCACCGAGGCATAGGTCGACGCAACGTTACCGGCGGCACCGACAACGGCAGCGGTTTGCTCGCGCAGTGCCAGACCCTGCTGCACACAGCCTTGCTCGATGGCTTCAAGCCCCATGCCGATGGTCAGGGCATTGCCGGACGTCAGCGCCATGTCGGCAATCTTCAGCGCCTGACAATTGTTGGTGACGATCGAGGTGTACATCCCGAGGCCGGCGATGGTGCAGCCGTCGGCGCGGGCATCGGTGACACGTCTGCCGACTTCGTCGCGAATGGTGTCCAGGTCACCGCTCTGGATGTACTCGGCCATGGCATCCGAATCCATGCACAGCGGATACAACGTGAACTCCACCGCCATGCCGAGGCGCGATCGAATGATCACCGGGCCGACTGGCGCAGCGCGGCGTTCAGGCTTGGTGCGGTTGATGAACGTGCGTTTTTGTTCCGGGCTCAGGGCCGCCAGCGAGGGATCGACGTCACCGAGGATATCGGCATCGATCAGGTGATTGATGAACGCTACCCGAGCGACAACTTCGACCTTGGCATCGACTTTTTCAACGGGCTCGGCCACCCGATAATCGTCCTGGCGGGCTGGCACGGCGGCAATCGAGTCCGCGCAGATACCCGCCGCCAACGGCAACGCATCGCCACGGCGCAGCATGTCGCAGACCCGTTGCAGGGCACCGATCAGGCCGTCGATTTCGGTCAGGGTGATACAGGCTGGCGGCTCCAGACGAATCACGTTGGAGTTGCTGCCCGACGGTGCTACCCGCATCGCTTCGAACTGCAACAGGTAACCGGCGATCAAGTAACCCAAGGCATCGTTGTACTGGGCCGACGCCTGAACCAGCGAGCTGCTGACACTCAAGTCGTGCAATTCGAGACCCACCAGCAAGCCACGCCCACGCACATCGGCGATCACATCCGGATAGGCCGCCTTCAGTTCATTGAGCGAGGCTTTGAGGTAGGCGCCCTTGCTGCGTATGTCCTTGAGTATCGCGTCATCATTGGCGAACAACCGGCGCAATGCCGACAGCGCGATATGGCAGGACGCATCGTCCTCGGCGAAGGTCGAGCTGTGGATGTAGCTGAACTCGCCTTCGTAGTGGCTGCTGCGGATCACCGTCGCGGCGATTTTCATCAAGCCGCCGCCGAGGGCCTTGGACAGGCAGTAATAGTCGCCTTGCAGGTTGAACTGACTGCTGGCAAGAAAGGTCCCGGCGCGACCAAAACCCGACTGCACTTCATCGACGACCAGCGGGCATTGTTGCTCGTTGCACAGTTTGCGCAGCCCCAGATAGAACTCGGCCGCGAACTCGTTGATACCGCCTTCGCCCTGAATCGGCTCCAGCAACACGGCGGTAATCGCACTGAACGGCAGTTGCAGCACGTTCAGGTGCTCGCCGTCCCATTGCAGGCTCAACCAATGGTGCGTGTGCCGGGCAGGCAATTCCTGCAACTGATGGGGCTGCTGTGGGTCGATGAACTCGACGTTCAGACCAAAACGGGCAAACGGCGCCCGGTACTGACGGCCATAGGTCAGTTGCACGGTATTGACCAATTTGCCGTGGAAGCTGCCGCGCAGGGCGACAAACACAGGTTCGATGTGCAGCTGCGCCAAGTTGTGTTGGCGAACGGCTTCAACCACCTGACGCAAGGTCACGCTGTTCAGGGTGGCCGGCAGGACACCCGCAGGCAGGTCGAGGTCAGCCACATCCAGCTCGTGATAAGCGCGTTCGCTGGCGGTCAGGCTGGCCAGGGTGAAATCGATGTCGTCGAACTGCTTCTGCAGGCGCTTCTGGCGACTGAACTCCGCGTGCTTGACGGCAATTTCCACCGCCTCCGCGCCGCTGTTGGAGAAGGTCGAAATATAACGTTCGCTGTTCTTCAGTTCGCGATTGAAGGCGTCGCTGAGCGCTCGCCCCAACTGCCCGGCCGCACCGCGGATCGACATTTGTGCGTTGAACGGCACGTCGTTGCGCAGCAGCGCACAGAGCTGATCGACAAACTCCGGGTCGTTATGGCCAAACATTGCCGCACCGTAACCGCCGAGAAAGTCGGTGACCGTGACCGTGTCGCCCTTGGGGTTGCGGTAGAACAACTGGGTACCGAGGGCGCGCTCAAACTCACATTCCAGGCCCAGTGCCTGGAGCAGGCCGACGAATTTTGGCCGAACGAAATCGCGATAATCCATGACAGTCATATCCCTTGAAAATAAAAAATAGGTGGTCGTCAGCGTCAGTCTTGAGTGACCTTTGCGCTGTAGAGCACTTGATAGGCGGCGCTGAATCCGTTGTCGTCGCGGTTCAGCACCAGGCAATGAGCAAGGCTCGCGGGGTGGGGCGCGCCCTGAATAAACGGCAGGTTCGCTACTGGCTGCTGCAAACCGGCAATCGGCGGTACGCTTTGGGCCTGCAATGCGCAGCGCGCAAGAATCAGATCCACCAGGCTCGGCGCCGCACTGAGAATGCCGTTGATCGCCAACCCACTGGTGATGTGCGAGGCGCGCGCAAGGGCCAGCGTCTGGCATAACACGCGGTCTTTGTGCGCATCGCCGGTGCCGCTGCACACCAACACATCGGTTGGGCTGTCGGGCAGGCTCAAGCGACCGAGGGTGGCATAGGCCGTCATGTCGGCGAGGCACGCCTGAGGACCGGCCGGCAGGTCTTCACGCCGACGCAGCACCAATGCTGCCGCGCCTTCCCCGGCAATGCCGCCGGTGCCCCGATGGTCAAACGGCAGCAGCGTGTTCGAGCCGTTGGCGCTGATGACACCCGCCTGGACCAACCCGGACAGCGCCAGAGCATCCAGCTCACTGCCCGCACCGACAACGATTGCCGCGTCAATTCGGCCGTCCTGCAAAGCGGCCGTAGCCTCACGCAAGGCTGCCAGGTTGCCGGCGACACCTTGCATATAGGCGTTGCACTCCCCCACCAGTTTCAGCGCCAGGCTGGTGACACCCAGCAAGCAGTTGCTCAAGCCTTTGAGCACCAGAAAAGGGTCCTGGGCACGGTCTTGCAGGATCCGTTTGGCGAACGCCGCCATGTCGGCAACGCCGTCCTGCCGACAGCCGTGCAACAACTCGGCATAGGATTCCAGAGACGGATGGGTGTAGCCGCCCTGACAGCAATACAAACCGAATCGGACATCCGGCTGCTCACCGGCCAGGCCTGCTTCTTCCAGCGCCTGACGTACCGCGCTGACACCCCAGATCACTGCCGGCGTGCAGTAGCGCTGAAGGTTTTGCGCAAGGTCTTGTCGGCTGCGTTGATGGTCCTGATCCTGGATTTGCCCGAACGCCACCACGCGTTCGCTGCGAAACCGTCGGGCGTTCAGCGCCGTAATCGCACTGCGCCCTTCGTTCGCGGCCGCCCAAAAAGACTCGACGCCCCAGCCGCTGGGCAGCACGCAACCCGCACCGGCAATCGCGACCGCCTGTTTCATCGCGGCGCCTCCCGGTACTTGCCCAGCGCAAGCGAAGTGTTGAGACCGCCGAAACCGAAGGAGTTGCTCAGGGCAACGTCGACCTTGCGTTTGACCGTTTGATGGGCGCAGTAGTCGAGGTCGCATTGTTCGTCGGCATCATGCAGGTTCAGGGTCGGCGTGACCCGATCATCCCGGCAGGCCAGGGCCGTGAGCATGAACTCCGGGGCCCCGGCGGCCGCAATCAGGTGGCCGAACTGGGATTTGTTGGCCGTCACCAGCAAGCGCCGATAATGTTCGCGCTCGGTAAACAGGGTCTTGATCGCCAGGGTTTCGGCAGCATCGTTGAGGGGTGTCGAGGTACCGTGGGCATTGATCAGATCGACCTGTTGCGGCGCAAGCCCGGCATCCTTCAGGGCCGCCTGCATCGCCAGCACCGCTCCCCGGCCCTGCGGGTCGGGTGCGGTGATTTTGTAGGCATCCAGGCTGCTGCCGTAACCCAGTACTTCGGCGTACGGCGTGGCCCCTCGGGCGAGCGCCCGCTCGAGGGTTTCGAGCACGACAAAACCACCGCCTTCACCTGCGATCAAGCCACTGCGATGGCGGTCGAACGGCCGACACAGTTCGCTGCCCCAACGCTGTTCGCTGCTGGCGGCGCCGAGCAGATACAGCGCGGTCATGGTGTCCAGGCTCAGCACCGAGTCGGCGCCCCCGGCAATGGCCAGCTCGACCTCGCCGCGGCGGATCATCTGGAATGCATTGCCGATGGCCTGGGACGCTCCCGCGCAGGCACTGCTGATATTGATCACCGGGCCTTCACTGCCGATGCCATCGGCAATCACCCGCGCAAGGCGGTCGTTGCTCTGACACAGCGAACTGTCAGGATCGACCTGCGCTTGTCGCGCCATCAATTGCGCCCAAGACGGCGCCTGTGCCGGGTTGTCCGCCAGGCTGAGCAGCATGTCCTGCAAACGATGAGCGGGTGCGCCGGACGCTGACAATACCGCCGCGCCGCGCAACTGTTCGGCGCTCAAGCCGCTGTCGGCAATGGCTTGGGTGGCCGCAACCCAACCAAAGCGGGTGCGTTTTTCCAGCGACAAACCCCAGGCCGGATGGTCTTTCAAGTGTGCGGGCATCAAGCCCATATCCACGGGCGCCGCGTAACGCACGGGGAACGCACCCGCCTCGACGCCTTCCGGTTGCCATGGCCGAATGCAATGCTCGCCGGCCAACATCTTTTGCCACATGGACTGCCACTCGAAACCGAAGCCGGTGACGGCGCCCATGCCCGTGATCACGATCCGTGTGGGGCTCATGGGTAACTCTCCATTGTCTCTGTGTCCGACGACGCTCTGGCCAGCAGCACCGCGCCCCAATGCCCGCCTCGGCTGTGTTCGAGCAACAGCGTGTAACGGCTGGAATCCAGTGCCCAGGTCACCGCGATTTCGGTGAGCAAGGCGCTGGCGCCCAAGTCACCTACCAACGCCTTTGAGTGTTCGAGGGTGTGCCCCGACAGGCTGAACAACGCGGCAATCTGCGGATCCTGTGCATCGGCGACGACTTGCCCGACATCGCTCAGGCAAAGTTTTTCGTTGTTCAAGGCACGCTCAATGACGTCGCGACCAACCGCCAGTCCACGCTCGGGTTGCGCGCTGTAACCACGGGCAAACCCGACAATGCGCAGCGCAGATTGCGCACCACTGCCCGGGTTGGTCGTCAGCAACAGTGCCGCAGCACCTTCGCCGAAAACCCACGGGCCAGGGTTTACAGGTGGGTGAGTAGCGTCACGCAGGTACAACGCCGGGGTGATGTTCGGACTGCTGCTGACGACGACGGCAGCATCGGCGCGGCCTTCGTTCAGATGGGCGGCGGCCTCCATCAAAGCATCCAGCCCCGCATTGCCCTGGGAGCAAAAACCGCCCATGGGCCCCTTGCAACGCAAGGCCTCGGCCGCGTGGGCCATGACGCTGCTGTTGAGCATCATCAGCGCATGCAGCGGCGGCGTGTGGGCAAAGAATTGCGCCAACAGATCCGCCGGTTGTTCGCCAATGGCCTGCACGGCATCCCAGCACGAGCTGGGGCCATCCACTTCCGGAATGGCAGCGGTCAATGCGATCCGCTCGTCGCGCAGTTCCAGCCCACGCAAGGTCTCGGCGAGACGGCCGACGCAATACAGCAGGCGCGCGCCCTGAGGCTCCAGGCCGCGGGACAACTTGCGGTCGTACACACCGGCCGGCAAGGCGGGCGCTGCGACACAATGGGCCAGGCGTGCGGGGTCGAAGTCCAGCGGTTGCGCGGCCTGAGGTTGACTGTCACGGGACGCACATTCAGTACCGGCAGCGTTGAGTACCGACGCTGCGGTGATGTAAACGGCAGTTGAATTGGATCTGGTCATTTCATGCCCTGCCCAGCACCAATGAACTGTTCACGCCACCAAACCCGAAGGAGTTGGAGAGCACGACGTTGATCGGTTGCTGCAACGGTTCGCAAAGGAATTTCAACTGCGGAAATTCGGATTTTTCCGGCTGAAAATTGAGGGTCGGCAAGGCCACGCCGAACTGAATGCTCATCAACGACAGCACCGCCTCAATGGCACCACTGCCGGCCAACGAATGCCCAACGGCAGATTTGTTGGCGGTGAATGTCATGTTTTCCAGGGTTTCGCCGAAGGCCTGCGCCAAGCCCAGGGCCTCGCAACGGTCATTGGCCTGGGTCGACGTACCGTGAACATTCACATGGTCCACAACCGCACTGGTCAGTTCGGCATCGGCCAGGGCCGCCGTCATGCAGGCGGCATACTTGCTGCCGTCGCGACTGCTGGAGGTGATTTTTTCTGCCTCGCACAGGTTCGCGTAACCCAGCACCCGGCCCAGCGCACAGGCCTGACGACGCTCGGCATGCTCGCGGGATTCCAGCACCAGCAGCGCCGCCCCTTCACTCAGCACAAAACCGCAGCGGTCCGGCATGAACGGCCGGCTCTGTTGTTGTGGGGAAAAGTCCACTCGCTGGCAAAGTGCTCCCAGCCCATCAAAGCTGTAGTAGGACAATTCATGGGCCATCAACTCCACCGCGCCGCACAACGCCAGGTCGATCTCGCCACGGGCGATCGCTCGATAGGCGCTGCCGATGGCCATGGTGCCGGCGGCACAGGCATCGGAATGCGTGGAGATATGGTCACGTACACCCAACCATTCGGCGAGATGGCAGGTTTGCTGATCGATCCGCCGGGCAAACGCCCCACCGCTGAGGGTGTGGTTATCCAGGTAGTGGTCGAGATCGACCCGCCCCTGATCGTCCATGTAACGGCTGGCGTCCCGCAGATCACCGCTCACGCAATGTTTGTTCGCCCCGACAAAAATGCCGCTGGCGACCCGGGCAAATGCGCCGTCGGCCAACCCGGCATGGGCCAGCGCCTGACGGGCCACGTAATGCGCCAGCCATTCCTGGCGGGAGGTGGTCCGCAGATCGCCCGGGAAGGCTGCCGCGATGACCTGCCATTGTTGCTCATCGATAAATCCGGCCGCCGGGTTCGCAAACCCCAGTTCGACAAACGCCGGGTGCTGGCGAATGCAGGAACGCTTTTGGCTGATCGTCGTGAACAGCGAGGCCGCATCCAGTGCCATGGGCGCCACCAGGCCGTAGCCTGTGACCAGAACCTCTCGGGCCTGCATCAAGGCAACCCCTACGCCGAGGCTTGCAACTGGGTGGCCGCGTACTGCTCAACCAACAGACGCGAGATCGAGTCACCGTCCAGAGGGGTCAGGCGAGCACTGCAACCGCCACACACCACTTGTTTGCGTTCATTGAGTTGGGCGTGAACCGCGCCACACTCAGGGCAGGCCTCGGGGAGGTAGTTGAAAACGTTATGGCATTGCTGCGCCCAGTTACGCACGGTGGTGGCCGAGAAGACATCGCCCGGCAGCATACCCGCGCGCAACTGGCCCGGCGCGTAAGCGCTGAGGCTCTGCTCCAGCAAAGCCACGCCGTCCTGCGTGATACGGCCCTTTTCGACAAACCGGGTGGCGTCGCCGAACACCGCTACTGCGTGATCCAGCACGCTGGTTTTCGGCAAGGTGCAACCGTACTGACGGCCCAGCTGGAAGCTCAGGTCGACGATGTCCAGCGAGTCGGCGCTGAGGTCGTCAACGATACTGCTGTGCTCTGCCACGTCGCCCATATCCATCACCAACAACTGTGCAAGGATCTCCCGTGTACTGTTGATAATGCTGTCCAATTCCAATGGATTGTTCATTGATTGTTTCCCTACAAAAGCCGCATTGAATGAATGAAGTCATCGGGCCAAAAAAACTGTTTTCAGGCCAGATCTGTCGAGGGCCGGGAGTCTAAAGTCTCCCCTTAAGGGGAGAGTCAACTTGCCATCATGGCTTTTAAGAGAAATCCCGACGAACCCTTAAACCCTTGGTTTAAGCACTTCAATGGTGTTTGCATAGGGAGTGTAAATTGACAAAATCGATGGCTTGAAACAGCACGGTAGTTCCAGATTTGGCGCCCGAAGAAAGAGCACATCGAGAGCGCTAACACTTACTTGGCGTGAGAAGAGATCCAGCACTACCACTGGGCAACGCCATATGCTGACCCGTACCGATTCGCCGATCGCCTGATCGTACGCAACGCAACTCATTGCTCAAGCGGGCAGCACAACACCGCGCTCCTCGAAATATCGGTTCAATGTGGACGCCTCCCCCTCAGGATCTGCCAGCGCGACATAGGTATCAGGCCGCAACAGATAAGCAGCATTTCTGGCAACGCCGGCTTTCTCGTACGCCGGCTGCCAAGCGAAAACATGCAGGGCAATGCCGTGCTGCGTGCACCATTGGGCCAGGTCTGCCTTGGCCTCACCGTAAACCTGCACTTGCCACTCGATGGCTGTCAGTGAGTCGTAGTTGTCCGCCGTGCCCCCAGGCAGCCAAGGCAGGCGATCACCCCCCTGGACCTCGCCTGCCTTACCTTGGCTAAGCGGGCTGTCGCGGTAATCAAGGGTGGTTTGCGAAACCACACGGAACAGGTACTCACGCACGCTCGCGCGCTTGTACGCAACGCTGGCGAAGACCGGTGCGATGCGCGTGCGCACAAAGTCAGCCAATCCGCCCTGAGCAGTAACAAAGGTGAACAGCTTGTCAGTGGTCTCTACCAGCGTGCGGGCAAATGCCTGGCGTTCGATCTGGTAGCTGTCGAGCAAGGTTTCGGGCGCCTTGCCTTTGACCACCGCTGCCAGCTTCCACGCCAGGTTGATTGCATCCAGAATGCCGGTGTTCATGCCCTGCCCGCCTGCCGGGCTGTGGACATGCGCAGCATCGCCGAGCAAAAACGCTCTGCCCCGGCGGAAATGGTCCGTGACACGATGATGAACGCGGTAGCTGGAAAACCAGTTCACCTCGCTGATCTTGAGGTTCAAGCCGTTGATGGCATCGTGGCCAACGTCCGCGAACGTCAGCTGCTCGGGATGCTCGGCACGCTCGTCTCGCACGGTGCCAATCAGGCGGTATTGGTCCTTTTCGCCGTAGCACAGGAGCAGCACAAAGTCGGACTTGTCAAAAGCGATGTGCGCCTCACCCGCAGGCTCAATGCCCGTCACCCTGACATCCGCGACATAGAAAAGCTGCTTATAAGTGCCGCCCTCGAAACCGCTGCCGATCTGATGTCGAACGAGCGACCGAGCGCCATCGCAGCCTGCCAGGTAAGCCGCAGTCATGGCCACCTCCTGCCCATCAGCCTGTTTCAGCATGGCCGTGACGTGGCTTTCACCCTCTTCGAAGCGCAGCAGTTCGGTCTGCCATTGCACGTCCACGCCAAGGGCATGGAGTTGCTGCACCAGCAGGCGCTCATGGCGATCCTGGGGGTAGATCAACACGAAGGGGTATGGAGAAACCGCTCTGCCTGCATCGACCAAGGGGATGCGCGCTCTGTGGCTGCCTCGCGCCCACATGTTCATGGCAGGTGTTTTATAGCCGGCTTCTATCACTGCATCGGCTATATCGAGCTGGCGATACAGCTCTAGCGTGCGGGCTTGAACAGCCATGGCACGAGAAGCTTCGCCGGGCCCACTGTTCTTGTCGACGATCGTTACGCCGACGCCTTGCCTGGTGAGCCAAAGAGCAAGCACCAGCCCGGTCGGGCCAGCCCCAACAATAAGAACGTCGGTTTGCGCCGCCATGATCTCACCTCGAAAATAAATGGCCACTGCGTCATGAATGTTCCCGAGCGCAGCCAAAGTCCATCCGCAATTTTCTATTGATACCCCGAATACCTCTCGATAGAGTCCTTCCTCCCTCCTTTGCGGCCAGATCTGCCGTGCACCGCCCAGGCGTTGACTCGCGAAGCGGTCATACAGGTTGCCGACACTTATACGGGCGCTGTCGACGAGCGCGCCTCATTTCCGCTATCAAGTGTTAAGGCTGATTCCATGATCATTCGTCAGGCTACCCATGCCGACCATCCACAACTGCTCAACCTCTGGCTGCGCTCTGTCCGCGCCACTCATCACTTCCTGCAAGCGTCCGATATCGAGGCATTGCTACCTCAGCTTCGGGATGTCTACCTGCCCGCTGTTGAATTATGGGTCACTGTAAATGCCGAGGACTATCCGCTGGGCTTTATCGGGCTCAATGAAAACCACGTAGAGATGCTCTTCATCGAACCCGATCTGCGCGGGACAGGTATTGGCCGCGCGCTGCTGGATCATGCCCGCAGTTCGCGCAATCAGCTGAGTGTTGACGTGAACGAGCAGAACCCCGAAGCGGTAGGGTTCTATTTGCATTACGGGTTTGCGCAAACAGGTCGTTCGCCGCTGGATGGCGAGGGTCGCCCCTTCCCTTTGCTGCACATGAGCCTGCATCACTAGCCCAATAATCCCATCGACCCCAAATGCCTGTTGACTAAACACAGCCGCCTTGCGCACTATCCCGATGCACCTCTTGGCAACGGATCAACCATGATTCCCAACACTGACCACATGCTGACTGCCATGGGCCTCTACGCCCAGGCATGCGCATGCGTGTCCGTTGCCAAGAAATCCAAGAAACAGTCGCTCATTTGACCGGGGCGCTGTCCCGTCAGATGAGCTGACAGGACAGATAGCGCCAGGTCTCTTCCCCGCTTGATTCCCATCCCCTCCTCTGACGTCGACTAATCGGTCTGCCTGAGGAGTAATGCATGTCTAATTTGCGCGGTATCTGGGTTGCACTGGTCACACCTTTTCGTTCGGGGCAGGTCGATTTCGACGCCCTTCAAGGCTTGGCCAAGAAGCTCCTCAATGAGGGTGTGAGAGGCCTGGTGGTATGCGGTACCACGGGTGAAGCTGCGGCAATGAGCAAAGATGAACAGCTCGAGGCGCTGGATGCCGTGCTTGAAGTCGCCCAGCCAGGCCAAGTGATCATGGGGCTCTCGGGCAACAACCTGCAGGAAGTCCTGGCGTTCCAGCAAAAAATCCAGCGCCGCGACATCGCTGGCGTGCTTGTCCCAGCGCCCTACTACATCCGCCCTTCACAGCAAGGCATCGAATCTTTCTTCCAGGCCGTGGCTGACGCATCGTCAGTTCCCGTTGTGGTCTACGACATTCCGTATCGGACAGGTGTGAGGATCGAGCGCGAGACACTACGACGGATCGTGCGCCACTCGAACATTGCCGCGGTGAAAGACTGCGGTGGCGATATCGAAACAACGATGGCACTGATCAACGACGGCCATGTTCAAGTGTTAACTGGAGAGGATATCCAGATATTCACCAATCTCGCCCTGGGAGGTGCCGGCGCCATCTCGGCATCAGCTCACATCCATGCTGATCTCTACGCGCAACTGGTGCGCCACATGGACGAAGGCGACGTTGGTGCAGCTCGCTCGGTCTTCTATCGTCTTCTGCCCTGGATTCAATCGGCATTTGCGGAACCGAACCCCGCCATGGTGAAGGCAGCGCTTTCTGTTCAAGGGCTCATCGCCAATGAACTTCGTGAGCCCATGCAACCCTGCAGCGCACTGGCCATGGAACGGCTCCGGTCAGTCCTGCCGTCAATAACGCTATAACCGACCTCGGACGGTGGCTTTCGCCGAGCCCCCGCCAGGTATCCGCATTACCATGAGCGATGGAAACGGTCGCAACTGGTCGCGTAAACCGAGCATTCGCAATGCGTATGCGGCTGCTCGGTTGCAATGCCGACACGGGCCAGATCGAGCCGCGCGCTACACCGGTAACTCAGTGGTCAGCTTGACCTTCTCCATGGGCACTTCGGTCTTGACGTTCTGCACCACATCCAGGCTGGTCAGATGGGCCACCTGGAAACGCCGGTAGGCTTCCAGATCCGCCGCCACCACCCGTAGCAACAGGTCACAGTCGCCCGCCATCACATGACACTCCACCACCTCGGGCAGTTGGCGCACCGCGTTGATGAAGATGTCGGTGGTTTCCTGGTCCTGGCGCTTGAGCCACACCCGCACGAACAGGGTCAGCCCCAATGCCACCTTGGCCGGGTCCACCAGCGCCACGTAGCGCTCGATTACTCCCGCGTCCTCCAGCAACCGTACCCGCCGCAGGCACGGCGACGGGGACAACCCCACTTGCTTGGCCAGCTCCTGATTCTGCAGACGCCCGTCCCGCTGCAGGGCACGCAGGATGCGGCGGTCGATGGCATCAAGCTTGATTGGCATTGAAAACCTCAAATCGAGTGTTATTGGTAGCAGATGCCAAATCCTCAGTGAGCTATTGCAATTACGCAAGCCTATTTCAACAGCACATTGGAATAATTCTCCTCCACTGGAGGTGACCATGAATACCCTTGAACCCGCCCTGAACGATCCCACTGCCCCCGACAGCGAACTACGGCGTGGCGCCGTGGCAGCCCTGCCGATGCTGCTGGGCTTCATCCCGTTCGCCCTGGTACTCGGTGCGCAGGCGTCGCAGCACCAGCTCAATGCTGCTGAGGTTGCATTGATGACCGGCCTGAACTTCGGTGGCGGTTCGGAGTTCGCCGCCATCGAACTGTGGACCTCGCCCCCGGCGATACTGGTGATCGTCGCCATGACCCTGCTGGTCAACAGCCGCCACCTGCTGATGGGCGCTACCCTGGCGCCCTACCTGCGCCACCTGCCCCTGAAGCAAGCGCTTGGCGCAGTGTTTTTCATGTGTGACGAGAGCTGGGCCATGGGCTTGGCCGATGCCCGTCGGCACAATGGCTTCAGCCTGCGCTACTACATGGGCGTGTCGCTGTGCCTGTGGGCCACCTGGGTAACCTTCACCACCCTGGGGGCGCTGGTCGGGCCGCTGCTGGGCGACCTGCGCAGTTATGGCTTCGACATGGCCTTCGCCGCCGTTTTCCTGGTACTGCTCAAGGGCATGTGGAAAGGCGTGCACGCCGCCCTGCCCTGGCTGTTCAGCCTGGTAACCGCCGCGCTGTTCCACCTGTTGATCCCCGGCGGCTGGTACGTCCTCGCGGGCACCGTGGCTGGCCTGGTCAGCGCCTACCTGTGGGCCAAGCCATGATCGACATCACTACCCTGGCCACGATCCTCGGCATGGCCCTGGTCACTTACCTGACACGCGCACTGGGCTTTTTGCTATTGCGCAATCGGGTCATGGGGCCGCAACTCACTCAAGTGCTCAGCGCCGCACCGGGCTGTGTGCTGATCGCGGTGATCGCGCCCAAATTCGTCAGCGGCGACCCCGCCGACTCGATCGCACTGGCCCTGACCCTGCTTGCCGCCACGCGTTACTCCATTCTGCCGGTGGTGCTGTTCGCCATCGTTGTCACCGGTGCGTTGCGTGCGGTGCTGCATTGACGCCGGCAGCGCTAAGCCAACTGCGCCAGCGCTTCCTCCACCTTGATGACCATTCGATTGCCGCGGGCAACAGGCAGGCGCCACACGGCGATATCGACACCCAGGGGGACGACCCGGGCGATCGGCATGATCAGCTCGCCACTGTCGAGGTAGCGCTGCACCAGGCTCTGCCGCCCGATCAGCACACCTGCGCCCAGCAGCGCCTGCTGCACGGCGATGGAGTACAGCGAGAACCCTGGCCCCTGGGCCACGAATGGGACATCGGGCATGACCGCACCAGCCCACGCCGCCCAATCGCTCCAGCCGACATCGGCGATGCAGCGCGTGTCGCACAGATCTTCGGGGCGCTCGATACCAGCGGCCAGGGCCGGGACACACACCGGGACCACCGCCTCACTGCACAGCACGCGCTGCCCGTGCCCAGGCTTGTCGGTGTAGAACAGGCACAGGTCATAAGGGCTGCGCTTGAGGTTGGGTGGCTCGTCCACCGCCGTGACCGAGATCTCGATGGGCGCCAGCAGCTCGGTCAGGCGCGGCAGCCGCGGGCCGATCCACAACTGCGCCAAGGCAGGTGATGTGACGATATGCACCCGCTGCGGCGCAGCCAGCCGGCGCAGGGTACGCGCGGCTTCTTCCACCGCATCGAAGGCCTCGGTGAACTGGGCCTTCACGCTTTCGCCCAGCGGCGTGAGCCTGACGCCTTTGGCGTGGCGTTCGAACAGCATGGCACCGTACTGGGCCTCGAGTGTCTTGACCAACGCGGCGATGGCACCCGGGCTGACTTTCAGCTCGTCAGCCGCGCGGGCAAAGCCCCCCAGCCGGGCGGAAGCTTCGAAGGCGCGCAGTGCATTGAGCTGCAGGGTATGGCGGGTTGGCGCGTGCAACGGCATGGTGTGAGCCCTAGTTTTTTTAGGCCTAATATTCCATAAATCTGCCGTTGCCAGCAATTCTGCCGCGCATTAACGTGACCTCTACAGGCTTGCCAAAGCCCTATCGGCGCTGGCCTGCAGCGATCCCGGCCGCAGCTTGCCGGGCCATTTCAGAAGGCATTCCAATGCAACCATCCAACAGGGCCCAAGCGTTCATGCAGGGCGCCCGCGCAGTCCTGCCGCTGACCACCGGGATCGTGCCGTTCGGCCTGATCACCGGGGTCACGGCGATCAACCTGGGGCTGTCGCCAAGCGAGGCCATGGGCATGACCCTGCTGTTCTACTCGGGCTCGGCGCAGATGGCCGTGCTGCAATTGATGCAGAACGGCGCCTTGCCCATCACCATGGTGGTCACCGCGCTGGTGATCAACCTGCGCTTTCTGATGTACAGCGCCTCGCTGGCGCCGCATTTCAGCAACCTGCCACCCCAGCGCCGCTGGTCGATGGCCTACCTGCTTTCGGACCAATCCTTCGCCCTGTGCACCCTCAGGCTCAACGCACGGGAGGGCCTGGGCGGGTTCGCCTTCGAGTACTACCTCGGCACCGCCATGGTCATGTGGCTGGGTTGGAACCTCGCCGTGCTGGTGGGCGTGGCGGTGGGCTCCGGCATACCGCCGACCTGGTCGCTGGGGTTCGCCATCCCGTTATCGTTCCTGGCGCTGCTGGTGCCCGCCATCCGCAACCGGGCGATGCTCGGGGCGGCAACAGTGGGCGGGGTGCTGGCGGTACTGGCCATCGACATGCCCTACAACCTGGGGATGCTGGTGGCCGCGCTCGGCGGCATCCTGGCCGGGCTGGCGCTGGAGCAGCTTGGCATGGCTCAGACCGTGGAACAGCACGCTGACCAGGAGGCCTCATGAGTCAGGCATGGCAATGGATCACTTTCCTGCTGGCGGGCCTGGGCACTTTCGCCCTGCGCCTGTCGTTCATCGAGTACTACCGCAGCCTGCGCATACCACCGTGGTTCCGGCGGGCGCTGGCCTATGTGCCGGCGAGCGTGCTGGCAGCGCTGGTGCTGCCGGCGGTGGTGTATCAGGACCGGCATGCGGCGTTCGACTGGAGCAACCCGCAGATACCCGCGGCGATACTGGCCGGCGTGATGGCCTGGCGCACTCGCAGTACCCTGTTGACGCTGGGGGTTGGGATGGGGGTGTTGTGGGCGCTGAAGTATTGGGGGATGTGACAGGCGTTGGGGCGTGATGCCCTAGGATCAGAGGGCGCTCCGGAAAGCCGATGAATACAGCCTCAAACAATCATTAACTACATAGTGTTTATGCCCGCCTTGGACGTGTAGGTCTTTTGCTACATGCCTTCAAGAATGCTCCTTCCTGCGCGCGAGACACCTTCTGACTTCTTCCTGAATACCGCCTCGGTATGGTTTCCCTCCTGCATTTTCAGGTCGCCCGACCGAGGCCATTGCACTGCACCGCCCCCCTTGTGGGAGCGGGCTTGCCCCGCGATGCGTAGCCAACAGGCGACCTCCTTTTCAGCAAGGAGCGCCAAACCAGATGGCAACCACCCCCGACAAGGCCAGCCCTTCAGGCAAGGGCATTTTACAAGTAGCGATCACACCACTCGCCGAAATCCAGGCCAAGGACGTCGGCCGTGGCGCCGCAGTGTTCGATGCCTGGCTACGGGAAGTCAGTGCCGGCCATGCCACCCTCGAGCGCCTCAAGGCCGTCGCCGGCAATGTGCCAGTGGCGGGCAACAGCATCGCCCTGATCGAAGCACTGAGCGCTATCGTTACCCTGGCCCGCAGCCAGGTACCCGACCCACTCGACTGCGCCACCTTTGCCCTCAATCTGATCGCCTTGGTCACCTCGCCCGCCGGTGAGGCACCAGCGCGCATGAGCTTGCGGCCGATGCTGCTGTTCGTGCGCCAGGAGGGTAAGCAGGTGCTCGACGATGCCTCGGTCGAACTGCTGGCCGGCCACCTCAACGCCGATATCGTCGGCAGCCTCGATAATTTCGTCAGCCAGGCCACCGGCAAACTCAAGGGCATCCTCGCCGAGGCCGCCACCCTCGGCGAGCAGATCATCCTCGACATTGCCCGTGGCCTGGCCACCCTGGCCGAAGGCGCCGGCCCAAGACACGCCCGCCCGGCATCCACCCCAAGCAGCGCGCTGATGCACAACCCGCTGGCCACGCTCGACAACTACCTGGCCGGCGCCTTCAGCGCCTACAAGCACGCTGGCAAGGGCATGACCAACGTCAGCCCCACCCTCAGCCCTACGGCCAAGGCCGAACTGCTAGCCCACAGCGCGCACCTGCGCACCTTGGCGCCACTGATATGCGGCATGATCCTCAAGCTGGGCGACGCTGGCAGTCCCGGTTCCATCGAGGCCCTGAGTCAGACCCTGGCCAGCAGCGTCAAGCAGTGGCGCCAACGCAACCCGCAACAGGTGGCGGCCAACATCAAGCCCGGCGGCACCAGCAAGGCCCGCCACCAGCTGGCCGAAGGCAAGCTGGAAACCCAGAAAGAGCAGGCGCCCGCGTCCCAGGCCGCCAACCAGTGCAAGAACGGCGCCCCGGCCAACACCTGCAACAGCATCAACTTCGCCCTGGGCAGCGAGACCCTGCAGCACACCGATTTCAGCCTGCCCGGCCCGTTCCCGATCACCTGGACCCGCACCTACCACTCGCGCCTGGCCGCCCTCGACAGCGCCAGCCTCGGCGCCCGCTGGATCACCGCGTTCACCACCTGCATCGATGTGCAGGACGATGGCCTGCTGCTGCACGATATCGACGGCCGCAGCCACGCCTACCCGCTGCCCAAGGTCGGCAAAACCCATTACGACGCGGTCGAGTACCGTGGCCTGACCCGCACCACCGACACCCAGCTCATCCTGTCGCGCGGGCAGGAGCGCCACGAGACCTACGAGCGCGTCGGCGATCGCTTCCACCTGGTGCATATCGTCATGCGCAACGGCGTCGGCGCGATGCTGCACTACGAGCACAGCCACAACGGCCGCCCGGTGCTGTCGGACATCAACACCTACGCCGACAACGACCCGTCCAAAGTCCACCTGCAACTGGGCACGCTGCTCGATGACCACGGCCATATCCAGGGCCTGTGGCAAGTGGTCGACGGCAAGCCGCTGCGCCAGCTGTGCGCCTACCACTATGACGACCAGGGCGACCTGATCGCCGCCCAGGATGAACACGGCGCCGCCTGGCGCTACCAGTACCAGCACCACCTGATCACCCGCTACACCGACCGCACCGAGCGCGGCCTGAACCTGGAATGGGACGGCAGCGGCCCGCACGCCCGGGCAATCCGCGAATGGGCCGACGACGGCAGCTTCGAAACCCGCCTGACGTGGGACGCGCACATCCGCCTGACCACCGTAACCGACGCCCATGGCGGCCAGACCCGCCACTACTATGACGCCGAGGGCTACACCTACCGCATCCAGCACGCCGACGAGCGCTCCGAGTGGCTGTTCCGCGACGCCCGCAAGAACGTGATCCGCCACCTGCACGCCGACGGCAGCCAGGACCGCTACACCTACGATGAGCGCAGCAACCGCCTGCAGCACATCCGCGCCGACCATAGCGTGGTGCACTACGCCTACGACGACAAGGACCAGCTGATCAAGATCAGCGATGCCGAAGGCGGCCTGTGGCTGCGTGACTACGACGATGCCGGCAACCTGGTCGAAACGGTCGACCCGCTGGGCAACAAGACCGAGTTCGCCTACACCTCGACGGGACTGTTGAAGGCGATCAAGGACGCCAACGGCAACGAAAAGAAGATGGCGTACAACGACGCCGGGCAACTGCTCGAATACACCGACTGCTCCGGCAAGACCAGTAAATGGGAGTACGACGAACTGGGGCGCCTGGTGCAGGCCAGCAATGCGCTGGGCGAGAGCATCCAGTATGCCTACAAGGCGGGGCAGTTGAGCAAGGTTACCCATGCGGACATGACCGAAGAGCGCTTCGAACGCGATGCCGAAGGCCGGTTGCTGGCCCATGTCGATGCGCTGGATCGGTCTACTACCTGGAGCTATACCCATGCTGGGTTGCCAAGTGAGCGTGTCGATGCCGCGGGGTACACGTTGCGCTACCACTGGGACAAGCTAGGTCGACTGGTCTGCCTGGACAACCAGAACGGAAGTAGAGCGGCGTTCTGCTACGACCTAGTCGGACGTTTGTCGCAGGAAACCGGTTTCGACGGTTTGGCTAAGCACTATCGGTATGACGTGCATACCGGGCGGCTGGCGTTCACGCAGGTTGGCCAGCGTCGCGTAACCATTCGTTTCGATCGCATGGGCCGACTGATCGAACGTACTGCCAGCCTCGGTGAACAGGTGGAATCGGAGCATTATGCCTACAACGGCAATGGCCAACTGCTCCAGGCCCGCAATGCCGTCAGCATGTTGCAATGGTTCCATGACCAAGCCGGCAACATGGTCCGCGAGCACCTGCATTATCTGGGTATCGGCACACCCATGGTTGCCGTCTGGCAGCATGAATACGATGCGTTGAACCAGCGTGTGGCAACCATCCGGCCCGATGGCCACAAGGTCAGTTGGTTGACTTACGGTAGCGGCCATGTCGCTGGCATGACGCTCGATCATCACGAAATGCTCGCCTTCGAGCGTGACGACCTGCACCGCGAAATTGTTCGCCATCAAGGCAACAAACTCATGCACAAACAGCAGTGGACTCTGCGGGGAAGGCCGCAAGAGCAATTGATTGGCGGTGCCGATGGCGAATCTGTCCTGCTCAAACGGGAGTATCAGTACGACACGGTCGGCCAACTGACCGGTATTCGCGATACGCGTCGTGGGCAATTGGCTTACCAATACGACCCGCTTGGCCGGCTGCTGCAGGCCGCCAGCCGTTTAGGCGTTGAAACTTTCGCGTTCGATCCCGCGGGCAACCTCATTGACGAAGCCCAACAACTCAATCGCCCTCTGGAAGAAAAGGCCAGGCATGGGAAGCTGATGGACAACCGCTTGCGCGAATACGGCGGTGTCCATTTCAAATATGACGAGCGCGGCAACCTGATTCACCGGCTGCAAGAGGGCAAGCATGCTCATCTGACCTGGGACTTGTTCGATCGCCTGACGCATTACAACGATGACCGGCTCAAGGTCGATTTCAGTTACGACGCTTTAGGTCGTCGGTTGCACAAGCACTCCGTTGCCCATTACTGGGATAGGCCTGAAGCCGGTACTGGCTGGAACCAGATGCAGCGAGCCAAACGACAGCGCGAGTTGAAATGCGGTTTTACGCTGTTCGGCTGGGATGGCAACGCGCTTGCCTGGGAGAGTTCCCCACCGCGTGACGACAGTGATACCGGCAGAACCGTGCACTACTTGTATCTGCCAGGCAGTTTTGTGCCAGTGGCCCAAGCGGTGCGCAATGGTCCGGTTCGCCTGCACAAGCAACCAGACTGGAATGGCCGTGAATATGATTTTGACCAAGACCCTCTGTGGCACACCGAAGTGAAGCCTCAAACGTTCGACAGCATGTACTGGTACCAATGTGATCATCTGGGTACGCCGATGGAGTTGACGGATGAGGAAGGGCGTGTGGTGTGGGCGGCACGTTACACGGCTTGGGGAGATCTTGCCGATTTGCAGGATGGTCAAGATGCTATTGGCGCAGTGAGGAACCCGATACGCTTCCAGGGACAGTATCAAGATCACGAGACAGGGCTGCATTACAACCGGTTCCGCTATTACGATCCGAGGAGTGCTCGTTACGTATCGGAGGATCCGGTCGGGTTCATGGGTGGACTGAATGCATACGAGTATATCGGTGGAGATCCCGTAAGCGGTAATGATCCGTTGGGGCTGGCGCCGTGGGAATTGAATGGGGATGGCGACACCAGCATATGCACGTATTACGATTTTCGGTCTTGTGAGACTACAGGTGATCTAAGTAGTTACTACCAAACCGCTGCGAAGATATGCCGTGGGGGACGAACAGATGTGAATTTCGTGCTAGGAGCAGGTGTATTAAATGCATGGATTTGGGGTGGACAGGATTCGAGTGCTGAAATTTCCGACAAGATCAGACGTAGTTTGATAGCCAGTGATAAAGCAGAGGTGGCAGTGCATGGGGTAAATGGCGTGACAGGAAATGCCATCGATGCTTATCATGACAAGGCATTCGGTGAGGCGGGACTGGGAACTCGTTTTTATGGAGGTAATATCTGGTTTCAAGGCATTTCACCTAACCCGGTTCCTTTTGATTCGGAGGGGAAATTCAGGTTCGATCCGCGGCGTTTACTTCCTACTGGAGATAGCCGTAAGTCTTTGGGTTGCTTAAAGGATTAAATTTAAAAGGATTGAGTTTATGAAATGGATCAATTGCTTGTTGCTGTTGAGGTTGGCTTTTTTTGCCTTATTGCTTCTTATTTATTTTTTGTTTTGCTATATCTCCCTGAAGGTTGGTGGCGGGGCTGATGTTCTCAGCTTTATTCGGCATGTAGTGCTGGTCACTGGATTGGTGCCTTTGCTTGCGTGGCTGATTTTGATTTTTTTTGCAGTTCCTCCGATTTTTATCAGGCTGGTCATTTTTGTTGTGGTGTTGATGGTATACCACTATTTCCTATTTGCGGTATCGGCACATTATGATGGGCTTTATTATTGGAGTGTTCAATTGGGTGAGGTGTTGATTTTCCTTTTGATGGTGCGAGTCGTGAGAGCGAGGGCGGAAGCTGAGCGAAACACCTGAGCTCAGTATTTAAGGGTGATTTATGTGAGCATTACAAGAGGGTGAGAGAGGTCTGTCGCGGGAATGATTTTGTTGTTAATAGGGCTATTGCAGTCGGTCTTGCTAGTGCCTGGATTCGTGGAGTTGCATCAGCATCAAAAGCCGATGTGTATGATGTCATCAGGAATAGTCTGATTGCTAGTGACAAAGCAAAGGCGAGCATCCATGGCTACAATGGCGTAACGGGGAATATGATTGATGCATACCATGATTAAGCATTTGATGCGGCAGGGATTGGCGCGGGGTTCTATGGTGGGAATATATGGCCACAAAATATAGCACCTAACCCTGTCCCGTTTGACCCAGACGGTAAGCTACGTTTTGATCCTCGCAGACTGTTGTCTGAGACAAGCGAAAGTAAGTCGGTAGGTTGTTCGAAAAATTGAATGACAGAATTGAAAATTATGTGGTTGTTTAGCGTTACCAAGGTGGCTGTGGCGATCCCATTTGTGTTGATTTATATGTTTCTTTGCTATGTTGGGCTTGTGGGGGCGACCTTCGAGTTTTGTTGATGTTGTGTTTTATGTGTTTTTGATAAATGGGCTTATTCCTTTTATTTCGTGGCTGGCTTTGATTTTCGCATCGAGCAGCACTGCTTTTGTAAGGCTATTTATTTTTCTATTGCTATTACTGCATTTCATTACGCTGTTGCTGTTTTTGGTGCGCATGGGCATTTTCTTTATTGATGGCTTCAACTTGCTGAAATGGCAGCCATGTGGTTGTTGGTTTGCTTGATTAAAGGGTGGCGCCTATTTGTGTTTGCGGGGCGATAACTAATGGTGTCTAGTGGGTTTATTTGTGTGCTCTTTTTGGGGGCGAACAGAGAAAAGGACAGATTCATATTTTTCGCTCTAATTGCTGCCTGCGTGGAGCCGAAGGGGACACGAAACTCAGGCGATGACGGCTGAAGAGCTCAGTACGATTCGATAGGCCATCCAACGAGAAAACTGACCTGCAACAGTCGTTTCGTGGGCGATCCTATGCGAATCACCGGAAAATGTATCGTGCAGATGAAGCAGGGTAGGCGGAAATTAGAGTAGAGAAAAACAGTCCATCCCGGTTTATGGAGGAATATATGGTTTCAAGGTGTACCTCCCAATCCTATTCCTTTGATGCTGACGGTAAGCTCAAATATGAGCTGCGACGATTGATGCCTGGCGCTAGTGATTCAGAGTCGCCAGGCTGTGCTAAGAAATAATTTTCTAGAGATCTCTGAAGGTGGTTTGTTGTGTTGAAGGCATTAAGGTTTTTCCTTGCGATTCCGCCGATTCTGGTTTATGTGCTTTTCTGTTATTTAGCGACACGGGGAGGAGAGCTCACTTTGCTTCAAATATTAAGGCATGTGATTCTTGTTACCGGGCTCGTGCCTCTCTGCTCGTGGCTACTGGTGATATTCAAGAGCACTTCAGCTACGATTGTAAAATCGTTTATTTTTGCCATTTTGATAACGATGTATCATGTTTTTCTTTTCGCAGTCTCCGCGCATCGCGATGGACTTCATTATTGGGGGGTTCAGCTTGTTGAATTGCTGGCTTTGTTCGCATTTGTAAGGTTTATTCGCAAGGGGTCTAATTGATTAAGGTGGTCTAATCGATATCCTTAAGAGAGGGCGGAGTGCTAGATCCTGGCGCGAAGCCGCTGAAGTCAAATCTAGGGATTCTCCGATCAAGGATGATGTTGCGCTGTCGATATTTGGGGCGATCAAACAGTCTCGGCAAGCCGGGTTTGGGCTTGCGTTTCATTGAGCGCAGCGGAATGACCGACTGCATCCGATATCGATCGCAGTAACGGCGCAAGGCCTCGGCGTCGTAGCCTTTGTCAGCCAGCAACCATTTGCATCGTTTGCGTGGACAACCACGCTGGTTTGTCGGGATGCTGACATCATCAAGCAACGGCTGGGCATAGCTGATGTCGCTGGCTTGGCCGCCAGAGAGAAGGAAGCGCAACGGTATCCCATTGGCGTCGCAGAGCATATGGATTTTGGTTGTCAGGCCGCCGCGACTGCGGCCTAGAGCG
Organism: Pseudomonas sp. GZD-209; assembly: GCF_049310485.1. Lineage (NCBI taxonomy): Bacteria > Pseudomonadati > Pseudomonadota > Gammaproteobacteria > Pseudomonadales > Pseudomonadaceae > Pseudomonas > Pseudomonas sp. GZD-209. The sequence goes on along the minus strand of NZ_JBMOWQ010000099.1, from coordinate 14,646 downwards.
TGATCGGCAGGCTCGTCAGGCCCCCTTTTTTCCGCGCTCCAGATGAAGCACGGGTTGCTCGAACAGCGGTCGAATCGATCATCCAGGTGTGGGGATCGATCAAGCCTTTGTCATTGAGTCTGAGGTGCAATCGTCTGAGCATCTGATCGAATGTTCCGCGGTTTCGCCAGAGTCGGAAGCGGTGATAGACCGTCGCCCAAGACCCGAAGCGCTCGGGCATATCTCGCCAGGCTGCTCCTGAGCAGAGCACCCAGAGCACACCATCGAGCATCAAACGATCACTGCTGCGGGGCCTGCCCCTGACGTGGGCCGCCGTAAAGAGGTCGGCGACCACTGCCCACGCTTCATCCGAGAGTTCATAACGCTTTGCCATCACAGAATTCCTTTCCGTAGATGGCCGGCGACTGTACAGAACCCAGGCTGTTCCGAGGCCACATTTCAGTTTCTTGGGATTTCAGACATAGCCTAGTGCTGGTCAACGGCTATCAGTTTCTGATCGCCCCCCTCCTCATTTCGACCAACCCCTGGTTCATGCTGACCCTGCTGCCCACTCTGCTGTTCGCTTCGACCACTGGGGTCATGGTGCATGAGGCGATACACGGATTGTTGCACCCCAACGCCCGGCGAAACCGGCTCATGGGGCAAATGATGGCGGTGTTCATGGGCATCGCTTATGACTTGCAACGCTTCGATCATCTGCGGCATCACCGCATCAGCCGAACCGAGCAGGACTGCGACGAGATCTATATCGCCCCGCAGCCATCAACGCGTAAAGTGGTCAATTATTACTATCGCAAATTGTTTGGCGCCTACTGGCACGACTTCCTGCTGACCACCATCGTGTGTTTCCTCCCGGCCCGTTTCATCCACCCGGTCATGAGCTGCATCTATGGCGCGAGACTCGTGCCATCCGACGCGTGCGCACTGTCCATTACCCTGCGCAACAAAAAACTGGGCGCCCTGCGCATCGAGGGCACATGCACCTTATTGCTGCTGACGTGCAGTGCGCTGCTGTATGGCGCACATTGGTGGATACTGATGACGCTCTACGTGCTCAGAGCCTTCATTCTCACTGTGCTGGACAGCTTCGCCCACTACCAGACCCCCATCAATGACTCGCTCTTTACGCGCAACGTTAAAGTGCCGCTGTTCTTCGAGCGAGTGTGCCTGATGAATTTCAACTACCACGGCGTCCATCATATTTTTCCTACAGTCCCGTGGAATAAAATCCCACAGCACATGCAGTACTTCGCACCGAACTTCTACTTGATTACTCATGGTGGTCTGTTACGGTCACTCAAAGCCAAATACAGGCCTCCCCGCGCGTTCAGTGCCTGGCCAAGTGGCTGGTTGGCGGGTGGGCACAGCGAGGAAAGACAACGTCCAAGTCGAATCTCTGCAAACGTGCCGTGAGTATTCTCACAGACAGCAAGCGATATGCATCAAACTAAGCAAAAACTTACAAGAACGTATGGGCCAGGCAATTGATCGCAACGCAGTGCCCGCATTATCGAGGACTTTCTATGCGACCGCAGTACGAACCCGCCTGGGTTGAGAGCACGGCCCAGGCCAAGTGGCTTGACGATGAAGTATTCAAAGCTGTCGAAGATGAAAGTCGGCCTAAGTACTACGCCTGCTCCATGTTGCCCTACCCTTCCGGCAAGTTGCACATGGGGCATGTGCGCAACTACACAATCAATGACATGTTGACCCGCCACTTGCGCATGAAGGGCTACAACGTGCTGATGCCGATGGGGTGGGATGCGTTCGGTCTTCCCGCAGAGAACGCCGCGATGCAGTCGGGTGTATCGCCCGCACAATGGACACGAATGAACATCGCCGACATGAAGTCGCAGATGCAGCCGTTGGGGCTGGCGTTCGACTGGTCACGGGAAATCGCCACCTGCGATCCGGAATACTACAAGTGGAACCAGTGGTTTTTCTTGAAGTTGCTGGAAAAGGGCGTCGCCTACAAGAAGACCCAGATCGTCAACTGGGACCCCGTCGACCAGACCGTGCTGGCCAACGAGCAAGTGGTGGATGGCCGAGGTTGGCGATCGGGCGCCCTCGTCGAAAAACGCGAGATCCCCGGCTACTACCTGCGCATCACCCAATATGCAGAAGAGCTGCTGTCTGCCATCGAAACCCTGGAAGGTTGGCCGGACATGGTCCGCAGCATGCAACGGAACTGGATCGGCAAGGCCAGTGGGGTGCGCCTGGCCTTTGTCCACACGGTCGAGGACAGCAACGGGCAAATGATCGACGCAGGCAGGCTGTGGGTGTTCACCACACGTGTCGATACCCTGATGGGCGTGACGTTTTGTGCTGTATCACCCGATCATCCACTGGCCAAACGCGCCGCACAGCTCGATCCTGGGCTTGAGCCGAACGTACAGGCATTTCGGCAGGCGGCACAGGCCAGCCCCGCCGCTGGCGCGCAGGTCAAGCTTGGTGTACCGAGCGGCCTGCATGTCGAGCACCCATTGACCGGCGAACCGATCGCTGTGTGGATCACCAACTATGTGGTGGGTGAGCATGGGGATGGAGCATTGATGGGGGTGCCGGCCCACGATCAGCGCGATTTCGACTTTGCCCGTCAATATGACTTGCCCGTATACCCCGTCATCGCTTTCGAAGGTAAGCCCTACGACGCTGCGACCTGGTCGGATCGCTACGCCAGCCGCGAAGGTCGCCTGATCAACTCGGGCAGCTACGATGGCCTTACGGTGGAACAGGCATCCCAGGCAATCGCCGATGCTTTGGCCGAGCTAGGGCGTGGCGAGCTGACCACCACGTGGCGCTTGCGTGACTGGGGAATTTCTCGGCAGCGCTATTGGGGCACCCCGATTCCGATCATTCACTGCGAACACTGCGGCGATGTACCAGTGCCCTACTCGGACCTGCCGGTGGTCTTGCCGCGCGACTGCATTCCCGACGGCAGCGGCAATCCTTTGTTGCAGTGCGAAGCGTTCCTTCACGTAGCGTGCCCTCGCTGCGCCGCCCCCGCTCGGCGGGAAACGGACACCATGGACACCTTTGTCGACTCGAGCTGGTACTTCATGCGCTACTGCGATCCTGACTGCCACACCACGATGGTAGGGCCAGGCCATCGGTACTGGATGCCCATCGACCAGTACATCGGTGGCATCGAGCATGCGGTGCTGCATCTGCTCTATGCCAGGTTTTGGACCAGGGCGATGCGCGACGAAGGTTTGGTGGAATTCAGCGAACCGTTCAAAAACCTGTTCACCCAAGGCATGCTGTTGCGAGACAGTTACTACCGCAAGGCTGAGGACGGTAGCCGCCGATGGTTCTACCCCGCAGAAGTATCGGTGCATTACGATGAAAAAGGTCGCCCGATCAGCGCAACAGCTATCGAAGATGGCTTGCCCGTGACCCTCGGCGGTGTGGAGAAGATGTCCAAGTCGAAGAACAACGTGGTCGAACCCAAGGACATCATCAACCGCTTTGGCGCAGACACTGCCCGGTTGTTCACTATCTTCGCCGGCCCCCCTGACCAGAGCACGGTGTGGAGCGACAGCGGTGTCGAAGGGGCTTATCGCTTCCTGCGCCGTCTGTGGAATTTCGCCGTCGATGAGCAGACGCGTTGGAGCGAAAGCGACGCCCATGTGACGAACACCGCACAAGCCAACCAAGTGCGCTTCATGACCCATAGCCTGCTGCAGCAAATCAATAACGATTATGAGCGGCTGCAGTACAACACCGTCGTATCAGGTGCCATGAAGTTGTTCAAGGTGCTGGAGAGTGCCCCGAGCGCGGGTCGCCAAGTCTGCCGGGAAACCCTGTCCATTCTCTTGCAAGTGCTGCAACCTGTGACGCCGCATATCACCCAGGTGCTATGGGAAGTATTGGAGTTCCCCGGCGCCATCTACAACAGTGCGTGGCCAACTCCGGACAGCGACGCCTTGAGGCAGGACCAAGTGAAGTTAATGGTGCAGATCAATGGCAAGCTGCGCGGCGAGATCCAGGTCCAAGCCGATGCAGACCATGACACGATACGTCACCAGGCGCTGTCCGATTCGGCCTTGAGCAAGTATCTGGAAGGTGCGGGAAAGATGATCGTCGTACCTAACCGATTGGTGAACTTCATCGTCTGACCGTGCAGGTGGCACCAGCACATGGAAATGCCGGCATTCTCGCGATATGCCGGCTTTTCGTTCAATCTCAGTGAAAGATCCTACTGCACCCTCAAGGTATAAGCGCATTACCACTTGCCTGCCGCGCAATTCGTGTCTCGCAGAACCTCGACTCACCCCCGCCGCAACCACTCGATAAACTGCGCAAACAACTCCGACTGCGAATTGACCTCCAGCTTCAGATACAGGTTCTTGCGGTGCATGCGCACCGTCTCCGGCGAGATCCCCAGTTCATGGGCGGTGGACTTCACCGAATGCCCCTGCAACACCATCTGCGCCACTTCCCGCTCACGCTCGGTCAGCACCCCGCAACCAAAGCTGTCGAACGCGGCCTGCACACTGCCCTTGGCCTCCGGTTGCTGCGCCAGCCCGTGCCGAGCAAAGCGCAGCAGCAGTTCGCGCACCATCGGCTCGACCGCCTGCAGCAGGTGCAGTTGCTCGATACCCAGTCGGGCACCGCTGCAGCCTTGGAACAGGCTGAGGGAAATCTTGCTGTCATTCTCCAGGTCGACGATGAAGTAGCTGTCCTCGCTGCAACCGGTGCCCAGGTAGTAGGCCTTGTAGTAGTCACTGTCGAAGAAATTGTCCGGAGCGATGTCCTCAAGGTGGTAGAACCCCTGGGCCAGGCCCTTCTGCACCGCCAGGCAAAAGGGATCGAGCAGGTAGCCGGCGGCGAAATAGCGTTCCAGCACCGCCTCGTGGTAACGGTCCGGAATACCCTGCTGGTACAGCAGCTGCGGCGCCTGGGCCTTGCGCTCCAGGCTGATCAGCATCGACTCGGCGCCCACCAGCTGGCTGATGGCGGCCGCCAGCCAGGCCAACGCATCCGGGCCCTCGCTGTGGGCGAAGGCCTGTTGCAGGGCCGCGTGCCATTGCTGCAAGGCATGAAACGGCAGGCTTATTGTGGTGTTTTCGTGTGCTCGGCTCATGCCCCGCAGTCTACCGGCCGGGGCATGGGCGCGCACCTGTGGCGGCAGGTGGGTCATTGGCCGTGGTACAGGCCCTGTTCGGCCAGCTCCCGCGCGGCATCGAGAATGCAGCTGCGCAGGGTATCGACGATCTGGTCCACCTGGGCGTGGGTGATGATCAGCGGCGGCGACATCACGTTCAGGTGCATGATCGGCCGCACCAGCAAGCCCTTGGCCTGGGCCCGCACATGGATACGCTCGCCGATGTTCACTTCATCGGGGAACAGCGCCTTGGTCTGCTTGTTGCTCACAAACTCGACGCAGGCCATCAGCTTCATGCAGCGCACCTGGCCCACCAGCGGCAGGTCGGCCAGGGTCTGCAACTGCTGCTCCAGGTAGCTGCCGACATCGTTTACATGGGCCAGCAGGTTTTCCCGCTCGATGATCTCGATGTTCTTCAGCGCCGCCACGCAGCACACCGGGTGCCCGCTGTAGGTGAAACCGTGGGTGAAGCAGCGGCCCTTGCCGAGTTCGGCGATCACCTTCCACAGGCGCTCGGAGAAGATGCAGGCGCCCAGCGGCAGGTAGGCCGAGGTCAGGCCCTTGGCGGTAGTGATGATGTCGGGCGTGACTCCGAACAAGGCCTCGGACGCGAAGAAAGTGCCCAGCCGGCCGAACGAGGTCACCACTTCGTCGGCGACGAACAGGATGTCGTAGGTCTGGCACACCTGCCACATGCGCTGGAAGTAGCCTTCGGGCGGGATGATCACCCCGCCCGAGCCCATGATCGGCTCGGCGAAGAAAGCGGCGACGTTGTCGGCGCCCAGCGAGAGGATCTTGTCCTCGAACTCGGCCACCAGGAAGTCGAGGAACTCGGCCTCGTCCATGTCGTCGGCGGCCCGGTAGAAGTTGGGGTTGGACACGTGGTGAATCAGCTCGTGGGCGTAGTCGAACTCCGGCACCCGGTCGGCGGCCTTGTTGCCGATCGACATGGTCAGGCAGGTGGAGCCGTGGTAGGCGTTGTAGCGGGCGATCACGTGTTTCTTGTGCGGCTTGCCGCGGCAGTTCTGGTAGTACTGGATCAGCCGGTAGGCGGTATCTACCGCGGTGGAGCCACCGGTGGTGAGGAACACGTGGTTGAGGTCGCCCGGCGCCAGGCTGGCGAGTTTCTCGCACAGTTCGATGGCCTTGGGGTTGGCCATGTCGGAGAACGGGTTCGAGTAGGCCAGTTGGCGCACCTGGTCGGCGATGGCCAGGGCCATTTCCTCGCGGCCCAGGCCGATGTTGGTGCACCACATGCCGCCGACGGCATCGAGGAAGCGGTTGCCCTCGGTGTCCTGGATATAGGCGCCTTCACCGGCCTGGATATTCAGCGCGCCCTGCTCGGCGTGCTCGTCGAACACATGGTAGCCGTGCATGTAATGAGCCTTGTCGGCCAGCACCAGGCGGTCGTTGTCAACGGTGGCGGCCAGCTTGCGAATGGGGGTAGCCATGAGCGGTTCCTTGTCGAAGCGATACGGTGAAAGGTGTCAGATGCCGGTCTTGACCGTGCTCCAGACCCGGGTGATGGCGCGCATGGCCTGCGGGTCCTGGGCTTTCTGGGTGAACAGGCGTTCGCGGGTCTGGTCGTCCGGGTAGATCGCCGGGTCATTGCGGATATCGGCCTGCACCAAGGGCGTGGCGGCAGCATTGCTGTTGGCGTAGTGGATGTAGTTGGTCACCTCGGCCATGGTCTTGGGTTGCAACAAGTATTCGATGAAGCGATGGGCATTGGCCGCATGCGGGGCATCGCTGGGCAGGTAGAGGCTGTCGAACCAGATCAGCGAGCCTTCCTTGGGGATGAAGAACGCCAGGTTGATGTCCTTCTTCGCTTCCACCGCGCGGGCCTGGGCGGTGGCGTAGTCGCCGGACCAGGTCAGGGCCATGCACACGTCGCCGTTGGGCAGGCTGGTGAGGTAGTTCACCGAGTCGAACTTCTTGATGAACGGGCGGATGCCCAGCAAGACGTCCTGGGCCGCCTTCAGGTCGGCGGGGGCGGCGCTTTTCGGGTCTTTGCCGAGGTACTTGAGGGCCAGCGGAATGACTTCGCTGGGGGCGTCCATCAGGGTCACGCCGCAGTCGGCGAAGCGCGAGACGATCTTGGGGTCGAACAGCATGGCCAGCGAGCCGATGGGCGCGTCGGGCATGCGTTGCTTGATCTTGTCGACGTTGTAGGTGATGCCCGAGCTGCCCCAGGTATAGGGCGCCGAATAGACCATGCCGGGGTCGTAGGCTTGCATGCTCTGCACCACGTGCGGGTCGAGGTTGGCCCAGCTGGGCAGCTTGGCCTTGTCCAGCGGCTGGAACACCTTGGCCTTGATCAGCGGCGGCACCAGGGAGGCGTTGAGCATCACCAGGTCGTAGCCGGAGCGGCCGGTGAGCAGTTTGGTCTGCACCGTTTCGTAGCCGTCGAAGGTGTCGTAGATCACCTTGATGCCGGTCTGCTTCTCGAAATCGGCGAGGGTGTTTTCACCGATGTAGTCGGTCCAGTTGTACAACCTGAGTGTGTTGCCGTTGTCCGCTTCGCCGGCCAGGGTGGCGGTGGCGGTACAGCACAGCAACAGACTGGAAATCACCTTGAATGCCTTGCGCATAGCAACTCCATCGTGTGATCAGGATCGGCTCGGGTGAGCGGATGGGGTAACTATCGGGGGGATTGCGGGTGGGGGCTATAACCCGAATGGGTGGGGGGCGATGCGATTTTGTGTCGGGCCAACAAGGCGGGCAGCGGAGATGCCACAGGCATGACTGGCCCGAAACAAACTGTGGGAGCGGGTTTACCCGCGAAGCGCCGCGCGGGCGGCGCTCGATCTCATAGGCGCTGCAAGAACACCGGTGGACACCTGGTGGCCCTGTCCCAATATCCCGCCATGCACCTGGAGGCCATTACCGAATCCTGATTTTTCAGGGCCGATAATGTGACGCCAAACAGCCTGCCTTGAGATCGCATGAGGGCCACCAAGTGCATGACGGTACCCTTGCAGCGCTCTCAAGATCGAGCGCCGCCCGCGCGGCGCTTCGCGGGTAAACCCGCTCCCACAGTTTGTTTCGGGCCAGTCATGCCTGTGAGATCACCGCTGTCCGCCCTGTTGGCATGGCGCGATTTCTCGGTGGGCGCGGCTATTGCGGCGCCAGGGGATACAGCGCGTCGTCAAACTGCTCCAGCCTTGGGAAGGTCATCGGCAGATCATCCGACAGCTGCTCCAGCCGCTGCTGGTAACTGCGCAGGAAATCCTTGCGCGCTTCATCACTGATATACGGTACATGCCACGCCACGAACGGCTCCAGCACCTCGAAGCCGACATAGGCCAAGGTGCCGCGCAGAATCGGCCGCAGCATGTCCTCCAGCGGCCCGTGGATCGCCCCATCGCCAAACATGTGCTCACGCCCGCCCAGGGTCACGGTGACCAGCGCCCGCTTGCCCGCCAGCCCGCCCTGGTCATAGAAGCGCTTGCCGCCGTAGCACACCCCCGACACCAGCACCCGGTCGATCCAGCCCTTGAGCATCGCCGGCGCCGAGAACCAGAAGATCGGGAAGTTCAGCACCAGCAGGTCGGCCCACAGCAGCTTGTCCAGCTCCTGCTGGATATCCGCCGCGATGGACCCGCTCTTCACCCCCAGCCGCTGCTCCAGTGCATACACCAAATACTCCGGGTTCTCTCGGTGGCTGAAGTCTTCGGCGCTGGCCACCGGGTTCCAGCCCATCACGTACAGGTCACTCACCTGCACCTCATGGCCCTGGGCACGGAAGGTCTCGGCCGCCTGGTCACGCAGTGCGGCAGTAAAGGATTGCGGCTCGGGATGAGCGTGAACGATCAGTACTTTCATGGATGTTCCTTAAACGGTTTCCAGGGCAGATTCGGTTTTGCGGGCCGCCAGCAAACGGTCGAGCCAGTCGGGGTCCATTTCCGGCTCGCAGGAGAACAGCAAGCCGGTGTAGTCGCGGTACGGTGGCCGGAAGATCGCTTCGCGGCTGCCGTGGTCGACCACCCTGCCCCGCTGCATCACCAGCACCTCGTCGGCGATGGCGCGCACGGTGGCGACGTCGTGGGTAATGAACAGGTAGGCCACGCCCAGCTCACGCTGGATGCGGTCGAGCAACTTCAGCACGCCCTCGGCCACCAACTGGTCGAGGGCCGAGGTCACTTCGTCGCAGATGATCAGTTGCGGCTCGGCCGCCAACGCCCGGGCAATGCAGATCCGCTGCTTCTGCCCGCCGGACAGTTCGCGTGGCAGGCGATCCATGTACTTGGCCGGTTCCAGGTCGATCATGCGTAGCAGCTCGGCGACCCGCTCGCGCAGCGCCTTGCCCTTCAAGCCCAGATAGAAACTCAGCGGCCGGCCAATGATGTCGACGATGCGCTGGCGTGGGTTGAGCGCTGTGTCGGGGATCTGATAGATCATCTGGATACGCCGCAGCTGCTCCTTGCTGCGCTGGCGATAGTCCGCCGGCAGCGCTTGGCCCTCATACAGCACCTGGCCCGAAGTCGGCTGCAGCAGGCCGCTGATCAGGCGTGCCGTGGTGCTCTTGCCACTGCCGGACTCGCCGATCACCGCCAGCGTCTGGCCGCGATACAGCTTCAGCGAGACATCGTGCAGCACCGGCTGATGGCCATAACTAGCATCGACCTGGCGCACTTCCAGCAACGGTTGTTCATGGCTGGGGCAGGCCTTGGCAGAGGTATGGAAATTGCGTACCGCCCACAGCGATTGGGTGTAGGCCTGCTGCGGCGCACTGAGCATGGTGCGGGTCTGCGCCTCTTCCACCAGGCTGCCATGGCGCAGCACCATGATGCGGTCGGCCATTTGCGCCACCACCGCCAGGTCGTGGCTGATGTACAGCGCGGCACTGCCGAAGGTCTTGACCGCATCGCGGATCGCCGCCAGCACCTCGATCTGGGTAGTGACGTCCAGCGCCGTGGTCGGCTCGTCGAAAATGATCAGGTCCGGGTGGCAAGCCATGGCCATCGCCGTCATTACCCGCTGCAACTGGCCGCCGGACAACTGGTGCGGGTAGCGCTGGCCGATGTGCTCGGGGTCGGGCAGGCGCAGGATGCGGTACAGCTCGACCGCCTCGGCCTCGGCCTGGGCGCGGTCGATGCCGCCGTTGATCACGGCGGTTTCCACATGCTGGTCGATCAGCCGGTGCGCCGGGTTGAACGAGGCCGCCGCGCTCTGCGCCACGTAGGCGATGCGCAGGCCGCGCAGCTTGCGCAGGGTGTCGGCGCTGGCCTGGAGCAACTCGATGCCATCGAAGCACACGCTGCCGCCGGTGATCCGGCAACCGTCGCGCACATAGCCCATGGCGGCCAGGCCCAGCGTCGACTTGCCGGCCCCGGACTCGCCGATAAGGCCCAGCACCTCACCGCGCTTGAGGGTCAGGTCGATGCCTTTGATCAGCGGGTGCCAGGCGTTTTCGTAATGCCCTTCGATACGCAGGTCGCGGATCGTCAACAAGGTGTCTTGGCTCATGCTCAGCACTCCTTCAGGCCACTGGACAGGTGCAGCACCCAGTCGACGACAAAGTTCACGCTCACGGTGATCAACGCCACCGCCAGCGCCGGCAGCAGCGGGCTGACGTCACCAAAGGTGATCAGCACCGCGTTGTCGCGCACCATGCTGCCCCAGTCGGCGGTGGGCGGCTGGATGCCCAGGCCGAGGAACGACAAGGCGCTGATGAACAGGAAGACGAAGCAGAAGCGCAGGCCAAACTCGGCGATCAAGGGCGCCGCGGCGTTGGGCAGCACTTCCCGGCTGACCAACCACCACAGTCCCTCGCCGCGCAACCGCGCGGCCTCGACGAAGTCCTGCACCACCACGTTCATGGCCACCGCCCGCGCCAGGCGGAACACCCGGGTGGCGTCCAGCAGCGCGATCACCAGCACCAGCGAGGTGGCCGTGGTGCCGACTACGCTGAGGATCAGCAAGGCGAAGATCAGTTGCGGGATGGCCATCAGGATGTCCACCACCCGTGACAGGCCCTGGTCGATCCAGCCGCCCTTGATTGCCGCGACCAGCCCGCACAGTCCGCCCAGCAGGAACGCCAGGGTGGTGGTCAAAAAGGCGATGCCCAAAGTATTGCGGGCGCCGTACAGCAGGCGGCTGAACATGTCGCGGCCCAGGTTATCGGTGCCCAGCAGGAACTCCGGGCCCCAGGGCGCGAACCCCTCGCCCACCACCTGGGTTTCGCCGTAGGGCGCCAGCAGTGGCGCGAACACCGCCACCAGCAGGTAGGCGACTATCACCAGCAGGCCGAACTTGGCGCTCAGGGGCGCGCGCAGCAAAGGTGTGATCAGGCTCATGGTCTACCCCTTCGGGTGCATCAGGCGTGGGTTGCTGGCGATCGACAGCACGTCGGCGCCGGTATTGAGCAGGATGTAGGTGCCGGCGAAGATCAGGCTGCAGGCCTGCACCACCGGGATGTCGCGCTTGGCCACCGAGTCCACCAGCAGCTGGCCCAGGCCCGGGTAGACGAACACCACCTCCACCACCACCACGCCCACTACCAGGTACGCCAGGTTCAGCGCCACCACGTTGACGATCGGCGCCAGGGCGTTGGGCAAGGCGTGCCTGAAGATGATCCGCGCAGGCGACACGCCCTTTAGCCGGGCCATCTCGATGTAGGGGCTGGCCAGCAGGTTGATCAGCGAGACGCGGGTCATGCGCATCATCTGCGCGATCACCACCAGGCTCAGGGTCGCCACCGGCAGCAGCGACACCTGCAGCACCTCACCCAGCGACGCCCCCGGCGCCAGGCTGGAGATGCCCGGCAGCCATTCGAGCTTGACCGCGAACACCAGGATCAGGATGTAGGCGACGAAGAACTCGGGGAACGACACCGCGCTCAGCGCACCGGTGTTCAGCAGCCGGTCGAACCAGCTGTTGCGGTAAAGCGCCGCGAGCATGCCCAGCAGCAACGCGGTGGGCACCGAGAACAGCGCCGCCAGCAGGGCCAGGCTGAAGGTGTTGCCCAGCCGCGCGCCGACCAGTTCGACGATCGGCCGCTGGTTGGCCAGGGACACGCCCAGATCGCCGTGCAGCAAGCGCCAGGCCCACTGCACGAAGCGCTGCACGGGCGACAGGTCGAGCCCCAGTTGGGCGCGGAACGCCGCCACGGTTTCCGGGGTGGCCGACTGGCCGAGCATGGCCTGGGCGATATCGCCCGGGAGCATGCCGACGGCCAGGAAGATCACCACCGACACCGCGAACAGCGACAACAGGCCCAGGGCCAGGCGCTGCATCAGTAACTTGCCAAGGGTATTCACCATTGCACTCCTTCAACGCACGCGAAGTTCAGGCCTGCCACCAGCGCTCGATCACCCGCAGGCCATCGAGTTCGCCGTAGGGTGCGGTCTGCCCGCCATGCACCACCCGGGTCGAGCGTGCGGCCACGGAGCTGGCAAACAGCGGCACGATCGCCCCGCCATCGTCGCGGCACAGCGCCTGCATCTCGTTGTACATTTCGCGGCGCAGCGTCTCGTTCATTTCGCCGCGGGCGGCGTTGAGCAGCTGGTTGAAGCGCGGGTTGTCCCAGTGGGTCTCGTTCCACGCCGCGCCCTTGGCGTAGCCGATGCTGAACATGCGGTCGGCGGTCAGGCTGGAGTACCAGAACGAGGTGGTGAAAGGTTGTTTCATCCAGACATTGGAGAAGAAGCCATCGGCCGGTTCGCGCACCACGTCGATGTCGATCCCGGCCTGGCGCGCCTGCTCCTTGAACAGCACCGAGGCATCCACCGCGCCGCTGTAGGCGGCATCGGAGGCCTGCAGGCGCACCTTGAGGCTGTCCATGCCGGCCTGACGCAGATAGAAGCGCGCCTTGTCCGGGTCGTAGGCGCGCTGTTCCAGGGCCGGGTTGATGAAGCGGTTGGCCGGCTGCAGCGGATGGTCGTTGCCGACCTGGCCGTAGCCATACAACACCGAGGCCAGCAGCGCCTCGCGGTTGACCGCGTGCTTGAGGGCCAGGCGCACGTTGTTGTCCTTGAACTGTGCGCTGTCGGTGAGCATCGGGAAGGTGTAGTGCTGGGCGCCCTTGGTTTCCTCAATCACCAATTTCGGATTGCGCTTGAGCAGGGCCACGGTTTTAAGGTCGACCTTGTTGATCACATCGACCTTGCCGGTGACCAGCGCGTTGACCCGCGCGGCGCCGTCGGCGATGGCGAGCAGCTCGGCGCTGGCGAAGTGCGCCCTGCCCGGCTTCCAGTAGTCGGGGCTGCGCTCCAGGTCCATGCGCACGCCAGGCTCGAAGCCCTTGATGCGGTAGCCGCCGGTGCCGATGCCGGCCTGCCAGTTGGCCAGGCCATCTTTGGCAGGCATGATCACCAGGTGATAGTCGGCGACCACGTAGGCGAAATCGGCGTTGCCCGAGTGCAGTTCGAACACCACGGTGTCGGGGGCGCTGGCGTGCACCTGGGCGACATCGCCCAGCACGGTCTTGGCGGCGGAGGTGGATTTCTCGCCCAGGTGGTGCTGGATCGAGGCGACCACGTCGTCGGCGGTGAGGGTCTTGCCGTTATGGAAGGTCACACCCTGGCGCAGGGTGAAGGTCCAGGTTTTCGCGTCCGGGCTCGAGACCCAGCGCTCGGCCAGCTCAGGGATGGCAGTGCCGTCCACGGCGATTTCGGTGAGGGTGTTGTACACCGCCGAGAAGCCGATGAAGGTGAAGGTGTCGACCCAGGAGCCCGGGTCCTTGGAGTCGGTGGTACTGCCCCCCGCCAGGCCCAGGCGCAGGGTGCCGCCGGGTTTTGGCATGGCCTCGGCAGCATGACCGCCCAGTGGCAGGCCGAGGGAAAACGCCCCGGCGATGGCCGCGGCGGCGGCGCTGTATTTCAGGAAGTCCCGGCGCGGCAAACCGCCGTCGAGAATGGCCTGAGGACTGTTCTTGTTGTTATCGCTCATGCATGTGCCCCTGTTGAACCGCAAGGAATTGTTGTTCGGTCAAAGCGGAGTGCGTAGAAGCTGTGTATTATTTGTAATTGTTACCGTAACAAATACATTAGCGGCACGACAAGCTGTTTTCCAGGGCCCCAAGCAGGGCAATTTTCATCGTGTAACATGAGCGTTTTCGCAGGGAGCCACTTCCTCCATGAGCCAGTCGACCCGCCTGATCACGGCTTCGTACATTCTCTCGTTCGTGGCGGCCAATGCCCCACAGAAGCTGCGCACCGAGACCATCGCCAAGTGGGTGAAAGTGCACCCCACCCGCGTGCGCGGGCTGGTGTCGCAGATGGTCAAGGCCGATATCCTCACCTCGTACCGCGGCGCCCAGGGCGGCGTGACCCTGGCCCGTCCGCCGCAGCAGATCACCCTGCGCGAGGTGTATGACGCGGTGCAGGAAAGCTCGCTGATCGCCGAGAAGATCGACAACCCGTTTGCCGGGCTGGAGGATCACTGCAAGGTGTTCGAGGTATTCACCCGGTTGTTTGCGATGCTGGAGCAGAACATGCGCCTGGATCTGGGGGCGATCACGGCGGATCAGCTGTTCGTGGCGTTTGATACACCGCAGGAGCAGGTTGGTTGATAGCGCTGGCGCTCTGCGCCAGATC
>NZ_JBMOWQ010000098.1:0-46674 GCF_049310485.1 Pseudomonas sp. GZD-209 | reverse complement strand
CTCCCACGCTGTGGACTACCCCAAGAAGCTGGACACCAATCCGACCTTTGGGGGTAGTCCACAGTGGACTACCTCGTGGGAGCGGGCTTGACCCGCGATGAGGCCCTCAGAGCTGGATCGCTTTCACTTCGACAAACTCAGCCAACCCCTCCTCCCCCCATTCGCGCCCATTGCCCGACTGCTTGTACCCCCCAAACGGCGCCTGGTAATTGAACGCCCCACCATTGACGAAGCACTGCCCCGCGCGCAGTTGCCGCGCCAGTTGCAGCGCCTTGTCCCGGCTGCCGGCCCACACCGCGCTGGACAACCCGAACGGCGAATCGTTGGCCAGGGCGATCGCCTCGGCCTCGTCGGCATAGGGGATCAGGCACAGCACCGGCCCGAAGATCTCCTCCTGGGCGATGCGCATACGGTTGTCGACATCGGCAAAGAGCGTCGGCGGCAGGTAGAACCCGCGCGCGAAGCCCGGCGCCGTTCCACCACCGCACAGCAGCCGTGCGCCCTCCTCCTGGCCGACACGGATGTACTCCTGCACCGTGCGCCGCTGCCCCGCCGAACACATCGGCCCAAGGAAGCTGCGCGGATCCTGCGGGTCGCCCATCACCAGCCCGCGCACCTCGTCCACCGCGATGTCCAACGCCTCGGCATAGCGCGACGCCGGCAACAGCATGCGGGTCAGCGCGGTGCAGGTCTGCCCCGAATTGATCATCACGTCCTGCACGCCATAACGCACTGCCGCGTCCAGGTCGGCATCGGCGCCGATCAGCAGCGGCGACTTGCCGCCCAGCTCCAGGCACACCCGCTTCACCGACGGCGCCGCCGCCTGGGATACACGCACACCCGCGCCGGTGGAGCCGGTGAACGAGACCATGTCCACCAGCGGGTGCCGGGCCAAGGCCTCGCCCACTTTCGACCCCGGCCCGCTGACCAGGTTGAACACCCCGGCCGGCAAGCCGATGGCCTCGATCATCTCGGCCAGCACAAAGGCATGCAGCGGCGTTTCCTGGCTGGGCTTGACCACCACGGTACAACCGGCCGCCAAGGCCGGCGCCAGCTTGCCGATCAGTTGATGCAGCGGGTAGTTCCACGGGTTGATGAACGCGCACACGCCCACTGCCTCGCGGTACACCAGCGAGTTGCCGACCTCGCGCACATCGTCCATCAACCCGGCCAGCTCGATGTACTGCTCGAGCCCGACGATCGGCCCGTCTACCTGCACCGGTAGGCACCACTGCACCGGCATGCCCAGCTCGCTGGTGATCACCGCGGCCATCTCGTCGGCTCGGGCCTTGAGCTGCTCGACTAGGGCACGAATGTACCCGGCGCGCACGCTGGAAGGCGTTCGCGACCAGTCGGCAAATGCCCGGCGTGCCGCCTGCACCGCCCGCTCCACGTCCGCTTCGTTACCCAGCGGCACCTTGCCGGCGACCGCTTCGCTGGCCGGGTCTATCACCTCGGCCATGCCCTGCCCCAGCGGCTGCTGCCAGCGGCCATCGATGAACAAACGGCTGTACTCACGCATTGCGTTGCGCCTCCATCAGCTCGCCGGCACACAGCACGATACGCCGGCAGGCTTCGCGCAAAGGCTCTGCGCCCAGCACCAGGCCCAGGCGAATATGCCCGGCCGCGCTCGGGCCGAAGGCCTCACCGGCCAACACCGAAACCCCATGCAGATCGAGCAGGCGGTTGGAAAATTCCTGCGCACTGAGCCCGGTTTCGCGGATATCGACCATCACGAACATCCCGCCATCGGGCTTGAGCGCGCGCACACCCGGGCAATCCGCCAGGCACGCGCAGACCAGATCGCGGCGCTGGCGGTAAGCTTCGCGCATCGCTTCCAGCTCTGGCAGTGGCTGCTCGAGCGCAGCCACCGCGGCGTCCTGGATGAAGTCCGGCGAGCCGTACAGCATGCACAGCGCCAGGTTCTCCAGGTGCCCGGCCAGGGCCGGCGAACCCACCACCCAGCCCACCCGCCAGCCGGTCATGGCATGGGACTTGGACAGGCTGTTGAGCGTCGCCGTACGTTCGGCCATGCCCGGCAGGCTGCCGGGGCTGATGTGCTCGCCGTCGAACAGCAGCTCGCTGTACACCTCGTCGCTGATCAGCCACAGATCGTGGGCGATGCACAGTTCGGCCAGGGCTTCCCAGGTGCTGCGCGGCAGGCTGGCGCCGGAGGGGTTGTGCGGGCTGTTCAGCGCCAGGGCACGGGTACGCGGGGTGATTCGCGCGGCCACATCCTCGGGCTGCACACGAAAACCATGCTCCGGGCGTACGGGCACAGGTACCACTTTCGCCCCACAGGCGCCGAAGACCGCTTCGTAGGTGACATACATCGGCTCGGCGACGATCACTTCATCGCCCGGCTCGAGCACGCACTGGGCCACGCAGAACAGCGCGCACTGCGCCCCCGCCAGCACCGTCACCTGGTCGGCCGTCACCGCCTGGCCGCTGCGCTGCTGGTGCCGCCGGGCGATGGCCTCGCGCAGGCTGCGCTTGCCACGCACGTCGGCGTAATGGGTGTTGCCGGCCTGCAGGCTGTCCATCGCGGCCTGGACGATAGGCGCCGGGGTGTCGAAGTCCGGGTCGCCCACCGACAGCAACAGCACGTCGCGGCCCTGTTCGAGCATGGCCAGGGCGCGGTAGTGGATCTCCCAGGCGGCAGCGCCGTCACCGGCGATCCGTTGGGTCAGGGAAGAAAAACGCATGGCAAATATCCTGTTGTGCGGGATGGGCTCAGCGCGCGCAGGCGTGCTTGAGCTCGATCAGGGTCACGCCGTTGCGGGCGAAGCCGCCGCGCAGGTCCCGTTGCAGTTCGTCGAGGCTTTGCGGCTGGGCGACCGTGCAGCCGAACGCGCGGGCCAGGCCTGCGAAGTCCGGGTTGCGCGGCAGCACGCCGATGGGCTCGATGTCCAGGTTGAGCATGTCGTCGCGGATCTGCCCCAGCGCGTCGTTGTTCCACAGCAGCACCACCAGCGGGCGGTCCAGCTCTTCGACGGCAGTGGCCAGTTCCTGGGCGGTATAGAGGAAGCCGCCATCGCCCACCAACACCAGGCCTGGGCGCTCGCTGCTGGCGAACATGCCGCCGATGCCGGCCGGCAGGCCGTAGCCGAGGGTGCCGTAGCCGGTCGGGTGCAGCCAACTGCGCGGCGCCCGGCTGTTGAACACGTAGTTGCCGGTGTAGGCCAGCTGGGTCATGTCGGTGCTGATGAAGGCGTTGTCCGGCAACTCGGCGGCGATGCGGTCGAGGATCGACTGGTGCAGCGCCTGCAACGGGCCGTGGCTGGCCTGCACCGCGCTGCGCAGTGTGGCCACCGAGGCGCTGGCCGTTGTGGCATCGCGCACGCTGTCTGGCAATTGCTCGAGCAGCGCAGCCACGGTCTGCCCGGCATCGCCATGCAGCGCCACCGCGCAGGGGTAGAAGTCGTTGAACTTGCGCGGGTCGATATCCACCCGCAGCAGCTCGCCGGTCAACGGCAGGCGCTCGCGCCAGAAGTCGGTGTCGGCCATTTCGGTACCGACCGCCAGCACCACGTCGGCCTGGGCGATCAGGTCCCAGCCGGGCTCGACGCACAGGCTGGAGCCGGCGTTGAGCGGTGAGTCCAATGGCGCCAGGCCCTTGCCGGCCACGCTGGTGAAGAACGGCGCGGCCAGGCGCTTGCTCAGCAGTTGCAGCTCGGCCGCAGCGCCCAGCGCGCCACCCCCGGCAATGATCATCGGGCGTTTGGCCGCCGCCAGTTTGCTGGCCGCCTGCTCCACGCTTGCAAGGTTCGCCGGGCCGCGCCCGGGGCGGCGCACCACATCAAAGCTCCAGTCCCGCGCCACCGGCGCCGCCAGCACATCCAGCGGCACCGAGATATGCACCGGGCGCGGCCGTTCGCTGTCGAATACCGCATAGGCGCGGGCGATCAGCTCCGGCAGGTCCTCGGCCTTGAGGGCCACCGCCGAGAACGCGGTGATTGGCGCGGTCATGGCGCGCTGGTCCTGGGTCTCGTGCAGGCAGCCCCAGCCTTTGCCCAGGCTGGCCGTGTGGTTGACGCTGGAGATCACCAGCAGCGGTATCGAGTCGGCGTAGGCTTGGCCAATGGCGGTGGCGGCGTTGGTCACGCCGGGGCCGGTGATGATGAAGCACACCCCCGGTTTGCCGCTGACCCGCGCATAGCCGTCGGCCATGAAGCCGGCGCCCTGCTCGTGGCGGGTGAGCACATGGCGGATGCCGCTGCCGGGCAGGCCGCGGTACAGCTCCAGGGTGTGCACGCCGGGGATGCCGAAGACGGTGTCGACGCCGTAATTGGCCAGCAGGCGCACCAGCGCCTGGCCACCAGTCAGTGTGTTGTTCGTCATGTTCATGTCCTTACACCTGGCCGAGGCGGATCAAGGCATCGACCGCGGTGGTGCCGGTGGCACCGACCATCAATGGGTTCACATCCAGCTCCAGCAGCTGGCTGGCGTTCTCGCAGGCGTAGTCGGCCACCGCGCGGATGGCGGCGACCAGCGCGTCCAGGTCCGCTGCGGGCTTACCGCGAAAGCCCTGCAGCAAGGCGGCGCTGCGCAGGCCGAGCACGGCGTTGCGGATGGCGCCGTCGGTGGTCGGCAACAGCAGGCTCTTGCTGTCCTTGAGCAGCTCGACGAGGATGCCGCCGGCACCGATGACGAGCGCCAGGCCGAAGTCCGGCTCGCGCTTGATGCCGACGATCAACTCGGCCAGCGGTGCACTGGCCATGGGTTCGAGCAGCACCTGGTCGAACACGACGCCGGGGGCGTAGGCGGCAATGCGTGTGCGCATTTGTTCCAACGCTCGGCTCAGGGCCGCTTCATCGCCCAGGTTCAGCGCCACGGCACCGGCCTCGGTCTTGTGCGGCAACTGCGCACTGACGGCCTTGAGCACCAGCGGGAAGCCTACCTTGCGCGCATCGGCCAGCGCCTGCTGCGGGCTGCTGAGCACGCCATTCGGGACAGGCAGGCCAAAGCCACGCAGGGCCTGCTTGGACTCCCACTCATTGAGCAGATGGCTGTCACCGCTTAGTGCATGCGGGCACAGCGGCACCAGCGCCGATTCGCCCAGGGCCAGCAACGCCTCGCGTTTTTGCGCATAGCGGGCCACCCGCCCCCAGGCCGCCAGGCCGTCTTCCACCCCTTGCAGGGCCGGTACGCCGGCCGCGTGCAAACGCTCGCGGGCGCTGGCCGGCAGCAGTTCGGGGAAGGCCGAGGTGACGAAGCCGGTCTTGCCATGGCGCTGCAGAGCCTCGCAAAACAACCCCAGCAGCAGGTCGCATTCCTTGCGTTCGCCGGTGAACTCGGCGGGGTAGTCCAGCACCAGCATGGCCGCGTCGGCGTCGCTGCGCAGGGCGCTGTCGAGCATGCGCTGCTTGGCCTCGCCGTCGCCCCAGATCGCCGTGGTGAAGTCCAGCGGGTTTACCAGGTTGGCGTAGGCAGGCAGCACCTGGGCCAGTTCATCGACCTGGCTGCTGTCCAGGGCAGGCAGGCGCAGCTGATTGCTTTCGCTGTAGTCGGCGATCAGCCCGGCGTCCCCCCCTGAGCAGGCCAGGGCGATCAGGCTGTCGCCCTTGGGCAGGTTACCGCAGGCGGCGGCCTTGAGGGTTTCGACGAAGCTCACCGGACCACTGACACGGATCACCCCAAGTCGCTCGAACAGGCTGTCGTACAGGGCGTCGGAGCCGGACAGCGAGCTGGTATGACTCAGCGCCAGTTCGGCGCCGATCTGCGACACGCCGGTCTTCAGCGCGATGATCGGGATGCCCTTCTCCAGCGCCTTGTGCGCGGCGCGGGCAAAGCCCGGCACGTTCTTCAAGCCTTCCAGGTGCAGGCCGATGGCCGTGACCCGTGGCTCGTCGAGCAGCACGTCCATCAGTTCGGCGATGCCCAGCTGGGCCTGGTTGCCGACCGAGGCCATGTAGGCCACCGGCAGCGAACGGTCGCTCATGGACAGGTTGTAGGCAAAGTTGCCGCTCTGGGTCAGCACCGCCACGCCCTTGTCCACCGCCTTGCCGCCGTGGGCCACGGGCCACAGGGCGGCGCTGTGCAGGTAGTCGAGCAGGCCGTAGCAGTTGGGCCCGAGCAGGGCCATGTCGCCGGCGGCGGCCAACAGTTGCTGTTGCAGGGCTTGGCCTTCGGCGCCGCTTTCGGCGAAGCCCGAGGCATAGCAGATCGCCCCGCCCGCGCCCTTGGCGGCCAGTTCGGCGACGCAGGCCAGGGTCAGTTCGCGGTTGGTGGCGATGAACACCGCGTCCGGCGCGCAGGGCAGCTCGGCCACGCTGCGCACGCATGGCACGCCGTCGATGCTGTCGTGCTGCGGGTTCACCAGCCACAGCTGGCCCTGGTAGCCGCCGTCGGCGCAGCGCTTGAGTGCGCGGGCCATGCTGCGCCCGCCGATGAAGGCCAGGTGCCGGGGCGCCAGCAGGCGCTTGAGGTTGTCACGAATGGCGTTGGACATGGCGAGGCTCCGGTCAGCGCAGCAGCGGGCGCAGCAGTTCGCGGGAGATGATGTGGCGCTGGATCTCCGAGGTGCCTTCCCAGATCCGCTCGATCCGCGCGTTGCGCCAGATCCGCTCCACCGGGCCTTCGTCCATCAGGCCCATGCCGCCGTAGATCTGCACGGCCTCGTCGGCCACCTTGCCCAGCACTTCGCTGGCGAACAGCTTGGCCATGCCGGCCTCGCCATCGGTCATAGTGCCCTGGTCCATTTTCCAGGCGGTGTGCAGGGTCAACAGCTCGGCCGCGCGGATCTGCGTGGCCATGTCGGCCAGCTTGAACGACACTCCCTGGTAGCTGCCGATCGCCTGGCCGAACTGTTTGCGGTCGGCTGCCCATTGCAGCGACGCATCCAGCGCGCGCTGGGCCTGGCCGACGCAGTTGGCGGCGACCATCACTCGGCCTGCGGTCAGCCAGGCGTTGGCCACCTCCCAGCCCTTGCCGACTTCACCGAGCACCTTGCTTGCCGGCACCCGGCAGTCGTCGAAGAACATCTCGTAGGTGTGGTAGCCGCGGTTGCTCACGCATTTCGGGCCACGGCGGATGGTCATGCCCGGGGTGTCGCGGTCGACCAGGAAGGCGGTCACCGCGTTGCGTTTGCGGCCGTTGTGCTCATAGGTGTCGGTGACGGCGAAGACGATGGCGAAGTCGGCGTGCCCGGCATGGCTGATGAAGTGCTTGCTGCCGTTGAGCACGAAGTCGTCGCCCTCGCGCAGGGCGCGGGTCTTGATGGCGTTGGCGTCGGAGCCGGCGCCCGGCTCGGTCAGGGCGAAGCAGTCGATCTTCTCGCCCTGGATGCAGGGCAGCAGGTAATCGTCGATCTGCTGGCCGGTGCAGGCCATGAGGATCTTCGAGGGCCGGGCGACGAACACATGCAGCGCCCAGGAGACTTTCGACAGCTCGCGCTCGATCAGCGCCTGGGACAGGTAGTCGAGGCCGCCGCCGCCCACTTCCTCGGGCATGTTGAAGGCGTAGAAGCCAGCGGCGATGGCCTTGCCGCGGATCTGCGCAGCGAGTTCGGGAGAGACTTCATCGGCGCGGTCCACGGCCTCTTCATGGGGCAGCAGCTCCTTGGCGACGAAGCTGCGTACGGCATCCACCAACATTTCTTGTTCTTGGGTCAGTTGGAAATTCATGGCCTGTTC
This sequence comes from Pseudomonas sp. GZD-209, assembly GCF_049310485.1. Lineage (NCBI taxonomy): Bacteria > Pseudomonadati > Pseudomonadota > Gammaproteobacteria > Pseudomonadales > Pseudomonadaceae > Pseudomonas > Pseudomonas sp. GZD-209. The sequence continues at coordinate 39,040 of NZ_JBMOWQ010000098.1, read as the reverse complement.
CTGGGTAACCGGGGGAAAAAGGGAGTGCTTATTTGCCGATGAAGCGTGGCGCGCGTTTTTCGCTGGCGGCGCGCAAGGCTTCGGCGCCGTCTTGGCTGCGCCCGCAGAGCAAGCCGGCGGCCAGTTCGGCGCTGAGCTGTTCGGCCAGGCTGCGCTGGGCACCGTCACGGATCAGGCGCTTGGTCTGGGCATGGGCGAAGGTCGGGCCCTGGGCCAGGCGCGCAGCCAGTTCGGCGGCGGCCGTGGCCAGTTGCTCGTCGGCGACCACTTCACCCACCAGGCCGGCGGCCAGGGCACGCTCAGCGCCCCACAGTTCGTCGAGGAACAGCAGGCGCTTGGCCTGTTCACTGCCGATCAGCCGTGGCAGGTGCCAACTGGCGCCGGCGTCCGGCGAGTAGGCCATGCTGGTGTAGCCGGCCTTGAAGCGGGCCGATTGCGCGGCCAGGCGCAGGTCGCAGCACAGCGACAGGTCCATGCCGGCGCCGACGGCGGTGCCGTTGATGGCGGCGATGGTGGGTTTGTCGAGGCTGTGCAGGCACTGCATCAGGGCGTGGGCGGTTTCGGTCCAGCCGTAGGTTTCCAGTGCGCCACGGGCTTCGGCCTCGGCCCATTCGGCGAGGTCGGCCCCGGCGCAGAAGCTGCGGCCAGTGCCGGTCAGCACCACCACGCGCACGGCCGGGTCGCTGTTGCAGGCTTCCAGGGTGGCGTGCAGGTGTTTGAGGGTCGGGATGTCCAGGGCGTTGCGCTGGTCGGGGCGGTTCAGGGTGATCCAGGCGACGCCGGCTTCAACCTGGATGAGTAGGGACGACGGAGCAGTCATGACGGGCCTCGGATTGTTGTGATTGTGCTGAGGGTGGGTGACTTGAGGCTCATGCTAAACGAGTGTTCAACAAGGAGGCAATTGGGGGAGAAGGCGGTGTTACAACTTCGAACAAGTGGTGGGGAATCAGGGGGAGAACAGGATCGCGTTTTGGCTACAAGGTGCATGGCGACAGGGTTGCGGCGCCTATGAGATCGAGCGCCGCCCGCGCGGCGCTTCGCGGGTAAACCCGCTCCCACAGTTTGTTTCGGGCCAATTACTCCTGTGAAAGTACCGGTGCCTGCCTTGGTGCATGCCTTGAGTCATGTGGGGCGGCGGCAACGCCCACGCTGAAACCGCGTCTTACCAACAAGGCGGACCAGGAGATGGTCCAGGAGAGACTGGCCCGAAACAGACTGTGGGAGCGGGTTTACCCGCGAAGCGCCGCGCGGGCGGCGCTCGATCTGATAGGCGCTGCAAAATCACCGGCGGGCACCTGGTGGCCCTCACCTAATTCGCCGGCGAACACCTACCCCCCTCCTCAAACCACCGGCACTTCCACCGCCACCCCCTGGCGCCTGCGCTGCACCACGAAATACGCCGCATAACACAGCGCAATAAACCCAAAGCCCCAATACAACGAAGGCCGCTGGGTCTCATCCATCGCCATGAACACAAACAGCGAACTGCACAAGGTGATGCACAGCAACGGCACCAGCGGGTACAACGGCGCACGGTACTTGAGCTCGCTCACCTGCCCGCCCTCGCGCAGGAACTGCTGGCGGAAGCGGTACTGCGCCAGGGCAATCACGATCCAGGTCACCGTCCCCGACATGCCGCTCACCGCCATCAGCACCATGAACAAAGTGTCCGCCGCGACGAAGCTGGTCATCAGCGAGATCAGCGCGAAGCACAGGGTGATGAACAGCGCGCGCAGCGGTACGCCACGGCTGCTCAGCGGCGACAGGCTCTTGGGCGCCATGCCGGTCTTGGACATCGCCCAGAGGATACGGGTGGAGGCATACAGCCCCGAGTTGCCCACCGACAGGATCGCGGTGAGGATCACGAAGTTCATCAGGTCCGCCGCATAAGGGATGCCGACCATGTCGAACACCTGCACGAACGGGCTTTCCATCAGCCCGGCCTGCTGCCAGGGCACGATCGCCGACAGCACCACGATGGCCAGCACATAGAAGATCAGCACGCGGAACACCACGTTGCGCACCGCCTGCGGGATGCTCTTTTCCGGCTGGTCGGTTTCACCCGCCGCCACGCCCATGATCTCGCAGCCCTGGAAGGCGTAGACCACGGTCATCATCACCGCGAACACCGCCGACAGGCCGTTGGGGAACAGTGACTCGCCGATCAGGTTGCTCATCATCGGCGCCGGTGCCCCGCTGGTCAGCGGGATGGCGCCGAAGATCACCAGCACCCCGACGATGATGAAGCCGAGAATCGCCGCCACCTTGATGCCGGCAAACCAGTATTCCGCCTCGCCGAAGGCACGGGTCGCCAGCGCGTTGATGCCGAACAGCACCGCAACGAACAGCGCCGACCAGTACCAGATCGGCACCCCTGGGAACCAGCGTTCCATCAGCATGCCGGCGGCGGTGAACTCCAGGCCCACGGTGGTGGCCCAGCTCATCCAGTACACCCAGCCGATCATGAAGCCGGTGGCGGGGCCGATGAATTTCGTCGCATGGGCCTGGAACGAGCCGGACACCGGCATCTGTACCGACAGCTCGCCCAGGCAGACCATCACCAGGTACATCAGGAAACCGGCCACCAGGTAAGCCAGGATCGCGCCCACCGGCCCGCCCTGGTTGATGGTCACGCCCGAGCCCATGAACAGCCCGGTGCCGATCACGCCACCGAGCGAGAGCATGAAGATGTGCCGGCTCTTCAATGCCCGTGTGAGTTGGATACCTTCAGCTTTACGGCCTTTCATTATTGTTATCTCCAATAAGCCTTTAGGGCCGCGTGTGCAGCGGCTGCCCCGATTATTGGAAAGCGATGTAAGGCCCGATTGACCGTAAAGATCGAAGATGTAAAAAGTCGTAAGTTTTTTGTCGCTCAGGCGGCCAAGAGTTCAGCCAGGCTGTGTTCGGCGCGCAGCAGTTGCTCAATCAGCGACGCGGCCATGGCCTGCACCGCGGTTTTATCCCGCGCCAGGGCGTGCGCTTCGAGGCTGCGCAACGTCGCCGCCAACCCGCAAAAGCCCATGGAATCGCTGCTGCCAGCCAGCCGATGGGCCAGGTGAGTCACCTCGGTACAGTCACCCGCCGCGACCGCTTCAAGCAGTGCCTGGCGCTGCTGGTGCAGCGCGTCACGCAGACCGGCCAGCAGGCCTTGCAGCTTCTGCGCGCCGAGCAGGTTGCGGTGGGTATCCAGCAAGTCGTGGTCCAGCCAGGTAGCCGTTGGCGGTTGCTGTTGCTGGTCCTGGCCTGCCAGCGCCTGGCGCAGGTTGGCAAGCTTGAGCGGCTTGCCCAGCACGCCCTGCATGCCGGCATCCAGGTAAGCGCGCACCAGCCCCGGCTGGACACTGGCGGTCAGTGCCAAAATGCGCGTGTCCCGATTGGCGGTATCGCCCGCACGCACCTGTCGGCACAGCGCCACGCCGCTGATACCCGGCAGGTGCACATCCAGCAGCAGCAGGTCGAAGCGCCGCTGTGCGCACAGTTCAAGCCCCTGCTCGGCATCCTCGGCCAGCCACACCCGGTGGCCGTCACGCTCCAGCAACCCGCGCACCACCTCACGGTTAAGCGCCACGTCCTCCACCACCAGAATGTCCAGGGGCGCCGTGCTTGCAACGGCGGCCGGCAGCGCCTCGGCCTGCTGCACGGCCTCAAGGTCGAGCTCGAACCAGAAGCAACTGCCCTCCCCCTCGCGGCTACGCACGCCGATCTGCCCGCCCATCTGCTCGACCAGGTGCTTGCTGATTGCCAGCCCCAGGCCCGTGCCGCCATAACGCCGCGCCACCGCCTCGCTGGCCTGGACGAAGCGGTCGAAGATCTTCGGCTGCATCGCCTCGCAGATACCGATGCCATCGTCGCTGACACTCAGCCGCAGGTGCTGGCACCCGGCCTGCTCTCGCAGCACCTCTACCTCGACCAGGATCTCGCCGCCCTCGGTGAACTTGATCGCATTGGCCAGCAGGTTGCTCAGCACCTGGCGCAGGTACTGCTCGGCACCGCGCTGGTGCGTGGCCAATCGTGGGTCGATGCGGCACAGCACCAGGCTGTCGTTGGCCAGGGCCCGGGGTTCGAGCAGCGTCAGCACTTCGTCGCACAACTGGCGCAGGGCGAAGCCCACGGTTTCCGGGTGGCTTTCGCCTTCTTCGAGCCTGGCGAAATACAGCACTTCGTTGAGGATGCCCAGCAGCCCTTCGCCGGCCTTGTACAGCGCCTCCAGGCGCTTGCGATCCTGCGCCGCCAACCCGGCGTCGCGCAGCAGTTCGGCCATGCCGAGGATGCCGTTGAGCGGCGTACGCAGTTCGTGGCTCATGGTGGCGAGGAAGCGCGACTTGGCCAGGTTGGCCGCCTCGGCGTCGTCCTTGGCGCGCAGCAGGCTGGCGGTGCGCCGCTCGACCTGCTTCTGCAGTTCGTCGCGGTTGTCCTGCAGGGCCAGGCGATCGGTCTCGCGGCGCTCGATATCGCTGAGGATCGCCCGGCGCATATCGTCCAGCGCCAGTGCCACGCTGTCGATCTCGTCCGGGTACGCTGAGCGGCGCTTGTTCAGGCGCAGCGGTTCATGCCACTGCCCGGCACCGATGCGTCGGGCGAAGTCGGCCATCACCTGCAAGTGGCGGGTCACCAGCCGATAGAACAGCCCCGACAGCGCAAGCGCCAGCCCGCAGAGGAACACGCTCATCCACAGCAGGCTGGTCAGGCCGGTGGTGAACAGGCGGCGGTGCACCGCGCCAAGGTCGATGCTCACCTCAAGCTCGCCCAGATGGCGCACAGGCCCGGAAGGCGGCTGGAAATCCAGGGCAAAGCGCTCGACCCGCAGCGGCCCCGTTGGCGCCGGATCCCCTTGCTGCAAGGTGAAATCGTCGCTGTTCAGGCGCACCCGCGCCACATCGGAGAAGTCCACCAGCCCACGCAGCTGCACGTTCAGCTGCTCCTGGTTCAGGTCCCACAGGCTGCGCTCGAGGCTGGCCAGGTAACCGGCACGAATCAGCTCCATGCGCCCATCGATGTCGCGCATTTCGCGGCGGTACTCGAAGTACAGCTGCACACTGCTGGCCAGCACCGTGAAGCACAGGCTGAACAGCAGGATGAACAGCAGCAGCCGACGCAGCAGGCCACCCGGTTGCAGGCGGGTCATGGCTGCCTGACCATGTCGCGGTAAGTGACCTCGCTTTCATGCAGCCAGCGTTCCAGTTCGCCGGCTTCGGTCATTTTCTGCAACTGCTCGTCGATCTCGTTCATGTGCTCACTCAAGGGCGAGTGGCGCGACACCGCCACGCGCAGGTAGTCGACACTCAGCGCAGGCCCCAGCGCGACGATGTCCCGGGCACCGGGCAGGTGCTCGACGAACAACTGACCGGTGCGCCGCTCCTGGATCACGAAGTCGATGCGCCCGCGCATCAGCTTGCCGAAGTTCTGCCCGCTGTCCGATACCCACTCGATGTTCTGGTGCCGCGCCACGAAACGGTCGAAGTCGGCGCCGTAGCTTTCGCCGAACAGCAGCCCGCCACGGTACCGGGCCAGGTCTTCGAGGCTTGAAAACTTCAGCGGCCGCTGGCGATTGGCAAACACCGCCACCTCTTCGCGCAGCACCGGCACCGTGGAAAAGCGCATGGCCTGGGCGCGTTGCTGCGAGGCGTAGGCCAGTACCACGTCCACCCGCCCTTCTGCGGCGTCCAGCAGGCACCGCTGCCAGTTGCCCAGCACCACCATCTCGACCCGGTAGCCCAGCCGCCCGAACAGCTCGCGCACCACCGTCGGCGCCAGGCCGCGCGGTTGCTTGCCATCGCTCCAGGACACCGGCGGGTAGACCGGGTAATCGCAGTAACGGACGACCTCGGCGGCCTGCAATGCGCCGCTCAGCAGCACCAACAGCAGGCCGAACAGGCGCCGGATCACGCGGCCACGCTAGCGGTGAACAGGTAGCCGGCGCCGTGGATGGTGATGATCAGCTCGGGTTCGGCGGGGTCGTCGTGCAGCTTGCGCCGCAGGCGCCCGACCAGCACGTCGATGGAACGGTCGTTGGGCACCCACTCGCGGTTGCGGATCTGGTCCATCAACTGGTCGCGGCTCAGCGTGTGGCCGCTGTTGCGCAGGAACACGCTGAGCAGCTGGAACTCACCGTGGGTCAGCAGGGTTTCGCCACCTTGCGCATCGATCAGGCGGCGGCGGTCGCAGTCCAGTGCCCACTCTCCGAACTGCTTGAGGGCCGCAGATGCCTGGGTGGCGGGCCGCGTGCCCTGGGCGTGGCGCACGCGGCGGATCAGGTTCTTGGCCCGCGACACCAGCTCGCGGGGGTTGAGCGGCTTGCTCACGTAGTCGTCAGCGCCGCATTCCAGGCCGACAATGCGGTCGATGTCGTCGTTGCGGCCGGTGATCAGGATGATCCCCACCTCCGAACGCACCCGCAGTTCGCGGGTCAGGGTCAGGCCGTCCTTGCCGGGCAGGCGGATATCCAGCATCACCAGCTCCACCGGCTGCTCGGCCAGCAGCGCCTCGGCCTGTTCCGCGGTGGCGGCGCAGTGGACGGTATAGCCTTCCTGGGACAGGTAGGCCTGGAGCAAATCACGAATCAGCGGATCGTCGTCGACGATCAGTACCCGAGAGGTCATTGCGTTTGGTCCTGAGTCGCCCGTGGGCGTGTTTCTTATTAGAGTGGGCCAAGACTAGCGATTGCTGAACGGTCGATCAACAGCCCTCGGCGGGCAGGGTGAAGCGTTGCCGACCGCCGGCTTGCAGGCCGTCGACCCAGGCTTCGCAGATCTGCACGCCCTGGGCCGGGGTGAAGGTGCCAGGGTTCAGGCCCGACTCCAGCCACAGGCCGTCCAGCAACGCGCTCAGGCTGATGGCGGCCAGGTCGGCATCGAAGCGCTGCCACCCCTCCTCCCGTGCCAGCTCGCTGAGCAGGCTGCGCAGTTCGCGGCGGTATTCGCCGTAGGAGTGGTCGTGCACCTGGTTGATCGCCTCGGCGGTTTTCACCGCGCCCCAGAAGGCCAGCCAGGCGTCGAGCAGTTGCGGGTCGAGCAGTTCGGCGCTGAACGAGCCACGAAAGAACGCCGACAGGCGCTCACGGGCGTTGGGCGCGACCTGGTCCATGGCCTCGCGCAGCAGCTGCATCACCCGGCCGGTGACGGCCATGTAGGCTTCGGCGACCAGTTCGTCCTTGCCGGAATAGTGATGGCTGATCAGGCCGACCGACACGCCGGCCTCGGCGGAGATCTTGCGGATCGAGGCGCCCTGGAAGCCATGGCGTTTCAGGCAGGCCAGGGTGGCCTCGACCAGATTGGCCTTGCGCAGTTCGGGCAGCATGCGGCTGAAGCGGGCTTCCTGGGACATGGGTGGGTCTCGTGGCGGGATATGCAGTTGAACGACTGTATAGCAAGTCGCGTCACTGGTGATAGCTCATGCTCAGAGACTGATGTTAGCGCCACCCGCCTTAACCTGGATGCCGACATACATCATCAGGGGAAATCGGGGAAAACCTCTATTTCATTCGTACTCGCCGGGCCTCAAAAACTCCGTCAATCGCATCGAGGCTATCCTGGAAGAGTTCAGGGGCAGGATCGTGGATAGGCAGCTCCTGCCTGGCGTTGGTCGCAGAAAAAACAACACCGGCGCGGGGCCGGCGTCGGAGAAATGTGGAGTCACTGCGCATGGAGTGAATGACCACGCTGCATGCTTTCAAGTAGTTGGTGAACAACTAAAATAATTAACGTGGAATGTCGCTCAGATGACTCCGTGTAAGTGATTTCTTCAATCCTATTTTCAGCATCGCACAGCAAAGACCTAAGCCATCGTTCCTCATATGCGACAATTTCCTGCTCTGCCTTGTACAAAGCAGCTTGTAGGTCGCATGCAGACAATTCTCCGCTCAGAAATAAAGCGCACGCACGCTCAACAGCCTCAACCGCCTTAGGGTATAACCACTCATTCATTCGCTAGCCCTACGAAGAATAGTAACCACAAGCTTTCCAAAATTTTCAGTTACCGCCCCTACATTTCCATTCCAGTAAACCGTCCGAGGAACCCCATCAACAACGATTAGGAATGACTACCCTCAAGTTCTCGCCTAAACGAGTCCAACAAATTTGACCAGTTCTTCAAAAGCTGATCTTCACCCTCTAAAGAAGGATCTGCCGCCGGCATATACCGGACAATAGAAGCAACAGACTCCGGATAATCAAAATCCGCATATAGCTCTTCAACAACTCCCAACGGATCCTGATATTCACCCCTATTAATAAAGACCCACAAGAAAATCAGAAACATCCAGGCCTTCGCTGAAGCCTTGTCATCTCGCACATCCTTAGCCGCAAGACGAATAACGCACTCCCGAATATTATCAACCTCATCACCAGCCAGGCAGGCCAACTCATACTGATCCGCAGTGGACTCAGCAGAAAGCCTTTTGAGAGCATATTCAACAACCCCTTTCGGGGTTAAATAACCACGATCCAATCCGTACTTAATCTCCCCCCAACTCAACCAAGGCGCTTCTGAGAAGCAAAACCCACCTTCTAAGATTATATGCATACCTGACCTCTTACCTTGGCAACCTAGATGGAACTTGGTTGGGCGTACCCGTAATTCTTCCGGCAGGGATAAACCTCTGATGAGTCAACTCACCCTTCGAGTTGACGAGCCACTCAAATATTCCCTGTTTTCCATCCGCAGCCCCTTCCATCTGGGTAAGATTGTACGACTTTCCATCCCCACCACGAATAGTGAAAAGCCTACCGCTCTCTGGAATCTGGTCAATTACAAAGCTGGGGGCACGATGAAGAGGGTCGTCTTTAAGTGCACTTCCGACAGGTTGTGCATTTCTTATCTCCTGAGCTGCGTAATCTGCTCGCAGCCTCTCAAAAAGAGCCACGTTCGATGCAGAGTCTGGTGCTTTTGCACCAACCACTCTAACGCCATCTTTGGTCTTCGAGAAGTACTCCAGTGCTTTTTCAACCTGAACAGCACCAACCGATATTGGAGTGCCAGCGGGCCTTGGGCGTGGGCCTTCCGTCCCAACCGAACCAACGCCTATCACAACCATCCCAATCCGATCCAGCGTCGGGGACCACTCCCCCGCGACATCGCTCAGCTTCTTGTAATTGGCCAGCGCACTTCCAATCAGGTCCAGCTTGTACTCTTGGCAGGTTGTCGTAGCGCACGTCATCGCCAGCAGGGTATCCAGTCCCGCAGCAATCTGCCCCATCTTGTCCCTTGCCAGCATAGGCCCGGAGACGCCCTCTACAGACTTGTCGTTGTAGATGCTTTCTTCTGCATATTTTTCTTTAATCCAGCTATCCCGCTGGCAAGCCTCATCGCTGCCACAAGATTCCATGCTTCTTTCGAACGATTTCGCATCACCGTGATCAAGGTGGTTGTACTGCGTAGCAGTCCCCGCCACCCAAGCCCCAGTCTGCAGCGCCGCCTCGTCCCCACCTTGAGCGGCGGCCGCCAGCACCCCGATCACCTGCGAGTTCATCGTCAGCAAGCGTTTCTTCTGCTCGGGGTCCATCTTGCCGTACCACTGCGACAGGCTGCCAACCAGCGCTTCGTTCACCCCAGCGGCCAGAGCACCCGTCTTGAAATCACCGCCCGCCGCTTCCGCCGCCAAGCCTCCCATGATGGCGTGCAGGCCGATCTTGGCGACGCTGCCCTCCTTCAGGTTCCACTTGTCAGGACTGGTCTGGTCACCCACCCAGTTGAAGCCTGCGGCGGCGAAGGTGTTGGCAAGACTGCTGCGCAAGGCATCACTGAACGAGCTGTCGCCGCCTAAGGCACGATCGAGCACGGTAGAGGTGCCGTTCTGCAGCAACTGATTGCCCGCGAAGCGGCCTATGCCTTCCAGTTTGGAGAGGCTTTCGGTAGTGACTACTTTTCCGCCGTTCTCCAGTGCCCCGGCCGGACCTGTTTTAGTCCCCATCCAATCGTCGAACAGCCCAGCGGTAAGGCCGGCTGTAATCCCGGAAACAAGATAACCGCGCAGGGCATCGCTCGATGTCAGGTCCTTGAATACCGCTCCCAGGTCGCCCTGGTTGTTGATGGTGCTGATCGCCGCGCTGCTGGCCGCCGAACTGACCACAGCGGTAGTCGCGGCGCTGGCTGCCGTACCGATGGTGGTGGCTGTCGTGGTGCTGATGCCGGCGGCACCGGCAACACTGCTAGCGGAAGACCCGACACTGGTGGCCAAACCACTCACCGCGCCTGCGGTGAAGTACGCCACCACAATGGCGATGATCATCGCCGACGCAGCACCCAGCCCCGAATTGCTGTACTTGAAGGAGTCGTGCACTTCCTTCACCTGCCGCCAATCCACATCCCCACGCTGTTCGGCGGCCTTGATCCAGGCCAGCTGCGGATCGGCCGCGACCATTGCATCGATGGTCTGGCTGACCGTCTGCTGGTCTACCTGCCTGAGGTCGATGCACTTGTCAGAGGTCGATCAGGCTACCCAATGGGTACTACCCCCCTGCCGATGGCCCGCCGGCGACAAGCCGGGCTCCTTTTGTGCGCGGATGCGTGCCTCATGTTTGCTGGCCAAAGCCACGAGAATGGCCAGGTGATGAGAATCGAGACGATCAATGCCCAGGGTTCGACGACTCCAACACAGGTGGTTCACTTCACTTTCTTTCACAAGACGGCTGGAGGTAATCTCCAGCCGCTTTTGTCCGCATCTACCTGTCCCACGAGGTCAATTACTGCCCACTTTTTTCTCGCAATAGAGGCAAGGCTCTACACCATAATTGCCTCAACGAAATATTCAGGGTTTCCGCAGCTACAGTCCGCCCTATAAATACTATTGATGCAGCGAGCGAGTGAGATTGCGGAACTTTTTCCGCATCTCTGGCGCCCAGTATAGTCGTGCACGACGGACGGCTTAAGCTATTTTTAGCAGTTCTTCGACCATAAACCTGTCGACTTCCCTGAAGACTACTTCTATTTCGCGCCCTTCGTCATCAACCCAATCAAGTACGGAGTCACGCAAAACCTCAAGATATACCTGGAGATCCTTTTTTGGTAATCCTGGAAGAGCCGCATGCACAAGGACGATTTTTTGGCAGGGAATCCAACTGAGATCTCTCAAGCAGTCATATAAGGCATTCCAGTTAAATCCAAAATACCCTGGCAACCAAAGTAAATAATACAGCGCCTCTATCAACTCCTCTGCATTCCCAATGGCAGGGTCAATCCGCACATAAAAGACCTCAGCCGCGTCATATGAAGGCGGGATATCCACAAACGTGAATGGCAACATCTTCGAGCGGCCTCAATTTTTATCTGGATGAAGGTGTTTTAATGATCGGCTGTGTAATACATTTCGCCACCTTTTCCTACGACGACTCGCTGAGGCCCGGGCCCTGCAACACCCGGCGTAGGATGAACATATTCAGTGTAGTAACCGGCTGGCTTCTGCGGCAAATCCGATGCACGACTCTGGAATATAGAACCATCGTTTCGATGCGGGAAAGATCCACCTGATTTTATTCGATCTAAGTTTGGACCAAGATCTACTGCACCTTGAAAAATTTGTCCAGCTTTTTGATCAACGACCTTAATACCATCGATGAAACGAGTGGCGGCTTTCGCACCATTTAACTATTTACTTTTCGTTTCGCCTGAATACCCATATACCATCATCATCAATTGGCTCAGGAGCATCCAGCCTGAAAGTTCGAGCGCACACCTTAAAGCTTTCTTCATAATCAGCAAGCACCTCAGTCTCAACACAAGACGCCGACTCGATATCACGCTCCTCAACTTCCCCATCAAAGTAAAACCTAATATCCAATGCTTCGCCCGACACGGAAAAAACAACAGCTCGTAGTTTTTTTGAGACTTCACCCAGAAGAGCTCTTTGCAAACTGAGGCGAGCCATCACAACGGGGTTATCAATAACTGTTCCCATTTTTTAAGGCCTCGCTGGCACAATGTGAATGCCATCTTTAGAGTAATGGATTATCCCATTGGTAGTCGGCATCGACACGCCGGCACCGTCTATATATGTCCCTATCGCCCCACCAAAATCAACCCTTTCTTTCGAGCCTGGCATACCGACTGGAATATTTCCGACTTGCTGCCCAGTTCCGGCGCTTTCAGCAAGCTTGCGAGGGTCAGCTGTCAAGATGCTGCGGCCTGGAGTGTAAGAGTTATGACCAGGAAAATGTTTCTCCTGAGCACTCCATTTAACTGCAGGCACTTCTTTTGCACCAACAACCACGCCCCCGTCACCTACTCCCCCCCGCAGGCCCTGTCCTTCCACCACCCTGGCCGACTGAAGGCTTCGGCGTTCGCCCGCCACCACCCGTCGCCACACCCAGCAACACCCGGCCGAGCCCTTGCTTAAACTGGGACTCTTGGCTCAATGCAAACGCAATCTCCAGCATTGCTGTTTCATTGCTCTGTCCAACGACAAAGCCAATGACGGCGCCGATCGCAGCCTTACCACCCTTCTTTAATGCTTTAACCTTTTCCTGCAATCTTAATTATTTTCTATCTGCCTTACCGGATCCCAATCATTAGGTTTGAGCTGATGCTTACTCCAACATTGCATCCCCTCAGATATCCACTTTTTTCTTAACTCAGAATGAGCGACTGTCGAATCATCGTACCCAAACTCCGCCCCGCAACACGGGCAAATATTATACGAAGCACATCCAAAACCATCATACGCGGGCTCATCGAGACCCTGGCAAAAGCATACTGGACAAATATGTATATGATCATTGCTGGGCATTAAAATAATCCTGGCCTGCAATCAATTTCGGAAGCAACGTTTCACACACCTGAGGCGATTGCTTTAAGATTTTTCGCAACGTCTTATTTCGCTCCCAATTGTGCCCACGAACCTTTAGGATCTGTAGCCAAGTCAGAAACACTGCGCATGACTTTATCGCCGGCTCAAGAGATTGGGAAAGCTGTTTCCCCCGGAACTCCCGGACATAGATACCCTCCGCCAGGAGCATCCCTCAGCAAACATGCTGCGTCCTTTGATTGCCTACCAAATTGATAATTGAGCCGGCGCTTGGAGTCACCTTTGCACCAACCAACTATCAGCCATGGGTAGTACTCAGCCTCATAGCTGCGCCCTAATTATTTTTGTAAAATCTTGGCGACTGCTTGCCCCTCAGCTATATGCAGAAGCTTCGCCTCGTACGAGGTGAAACCCGAGCCCGGTGGGTAATCGCTATTGTACGTAGCCTGACACTCACCGTCTCACACACTGATTTTCGCCTTCAACTCTTCGGAGATTGGCAGTTCGTCGATATCAGTGTGCCTCATTTTGTCCGGCTCCGGACAAATTATTGGTCCAGCCAAATACTCACATGCTAGTCGCAACCTGATCATGGTAATTATTTCCAAAAGCTGACAGGATTAGCTCGAACCACAAAGCCATTTGAGCCCATCCTGATTGCAATGTTCTGCTCGACGCCATTATGCGTGATGCGATAAACATTGGCGGAGCCATCGGTGCCAACAATTTCTTCCACGCTCACGAGCATTAATTACCAAAACTGGGACCTAATCACGCAAATCACCTTAAAGAATATGCCATTTTGCTTCAGGAGCATGAATACCAACGCAATACCTTTCATGCATCCTTGCAACTACACACTTTAAAGCTCTGACGGAACTTCGTACCTATCAACAAAATAGACATCCAAGACACCACAGTCAGGATAAATCCATTTACTCCAGTTAGACATCACCCACTTTTTACTCACCCCCCCCTCTACAGAGGAGCACTCCCTAGGCAGATAGACCAGAATCAACCCAGCCTTATATCCGGACGTCACAATTAACCCATAAGGCCTGTCTTCAGATTGATTGTCAAACACCATAAAATCAACAAATCTCTCATACGGGCATTTACCTGGAACCCTAAAAATATTTCCATGCCAAATAGATTCACCATGAAAATCAACCAACTTAATTTTTGTAGCCATATTATTTCACCCTTAAATCATGGCCGCCAGATGCATCCGGGGATTTTGTTTGCACAAAATCAAAGTTAACCTCCCCCAAATGCCTACCATTCTTAGAATTAACAACCTCAAAGCGCCCGTGCTGAGTATCTAGAGCATATAACCTCCCATCCCTTGCCTTGTATATATCGCGCCCATTTATTTTTGACAATTTATTGTCCTTTGTCATTCCATTTTTCTCCATTACGCTAGCTGCCGCAGCTTTGATATGGGCAACCCTTTCCCCGGGTGGCAAGGTAGATATGCTCTTTTCAAACTGAGCGACTGTCTGATTTCCTGGCAAAGTACCTTTTGGACCAACAAGCGCCCCCCCGTCACCTGCTCCCCCCGTGGGCCCTGTCTTTCCACCACCCTGACTGACTGAAGGCTTCGGCGTTCGCCCACCACCACCCGTCGCCACACCCAGCAACACCTGGCCGAGCCCTTGCTTAAACTCGGACTCTTGGCTCAATGCAGACGCAATCTCCTGCATCGCAGTTTCATTGCTCTGTCCAACGACAAAGCCAATGACAACGGCAACCTCGACCTTGCCCTCCTTCTTTAATGCTTTGACTTTTTCCTGCAACAAGGGTTGGTCTGCAAGCAATTTCGTGAGCAACACGTCACACAGCTCAGGCGATTGCCTGCAGGTCTCTCGCAACGTCTTATTGCGCTCTTCATCGAGCTGAGCGTACTCCTCCCTGATACCCTCTTTGCATTGCTGATCCGGGCACTCGTCCTGGCGCTTCAGCATCTCCTCCACTTCCTCGTGGAGCAGATAGTTGTACTGCGTAGCCGTCCCCGCCACCCAAGCCCCAGTCTGCAGCGCCGCCTCGTCCCCACCTTGAGCGGCGGCCGTGAGCACCCCGATCACCTGCGAGTTCATCGTCAGCAAGCGTTTCTTCTGCTCGGGGTCCATCGTGCCGTACCACTGCGACAGGCTGCCAACCAGCGCTTCGTTCACCCCAGCGGCCAGCGCCCCCGTCTTGAAATCACCGCCCGCCGCTTCTGCCGCCAAGCCTCCCATGATGGCGTGCAGGCCGATCTTGGCGACGCTGCCCTCCTTCAGGTCCCACCTGTCAGGACTAGTCTGGTCACCCACCCAGTTGAAGCCTGCGGCGGCGAAGGTATTGGCAAGACTGCTGCGCAAGGCATCACTGAACGAACTGTCGCCGCCCAAGGCACGATCGAGCACGGTAGAGGTGCCGTTCTGCAGCAACTGGTTGCCCGCGAAGCGGCCTATGCCTTCCAGTTTGGAGAGGCTTTCGGTAGTGACTACTTTTCCGCCGTTCTCCAGTGCCCCGGCCGGACCTGTTTTAGTCCCCATCCAATCGTCGAACAGCCCAGCGGTAAGGCCGGCTGTAATCCCGGAAACAAGATAACCGCGCAGGGCATCGCTCGAAGTCAGGTCTTTGAATACCGCCCCCAGGTCGCCCTGGTTGTTGATGGTGCTGATCGCCGCGCTGCTGGCCGCCGAACTGACCACAGCGGTAGTCGCGGCGCTGGCTGCCGTACCAATGGTGGTGGCTGTCGTGGTGCTGATGCCGGCGGCACCGGCAACACTGGTGGCGGAAGACCCGACACTGGTGGCCAAACCACTCACCGCGCCTGCGGTGAAGTACGCCACCACGATGGCGATGATCATCGCCGACGCAGCACCCAGTCCCGAATTGCTGTACTTGAAGGAGTCGTGAACTTCCTTCACCTGCCGCCAATCCACATCCCCACGCTGTTCGGCGGCCTTGATCCAGGCCAACTGCGGATCGGCCGCGACCATTGCATCGATGGTCTGGCTGACCGTCTGCTGGTCAACCTGCCTGAGGTCGATGCGCAGCCCTTCGACCGCCTTGATGGTGATGCTGCCGGCCGCCTGCATCTGCGTCTGACGCAACGTTTCGTTCGTGTGGCCTTTACCGCTGGCCGAACTCCAGAACGCGTTGTTGTTGGTCTTGGTGTGGCTTTCGTCATGCAGGTCTTTCACGCCTTCAAAGACGATTTCACCACCGCTGTCCAAGGTCAGGTCGCCACCGCTTTTGAGCTGTGCCACCTGATAACGCTGGTCACCGCCACTGGTCAGCGAAACATCGCCACCCGCCTTGACCTGGCTGCCGACATGGGTCACCTGGGTGACTTCGTCGCGCTTGAGCTTCAAGGCACCGAAGCCACCCTTCTCCTGCATGTCGTACAGGGTGTGGTCGGTGTTCTGCTGCGCCAGCAACTGCAGGTTTTTGCCCGCCTTCAGCGCCAAGTCGTCGCCAGCGGTGAGGTTGCTGGAGACCACGGTCACATCGCGCTTGGCGTCGACGGTAAGTTTGCCGCCGGCACTGAACTCGCTGGCTGCCTGACGGGTATGGCTGTCTTCCTCGTTGATGCGTTTCTTGCCCTGCTTGGTGCGGGCCTCGACGCTGTCTTCATCCGTGGCCGAGCCCAGGTACAGGTCACGGCCGGCGCTCACGGTCAGGTCCTCGCCAGCCCTTGCCGTACTGGCAACAACGTTGATGTCACGCCCCGACTCGATCGTCAGGCCACCTCCACTGCTCACGCTGGAGCCAAGGTTGTTGACCTGGGTGGTCACGCTGTACTTGTGACCACCGTTGCGGCTGACATGGATCTCGCTGCTGTCGGCCACCGACAGCAGGTTGATGTCACGCCCTGCCTTGAGCGTGGCATCGCCCACACTGATGATCTGGCTCTTGTTGGTCAGGTCCCGGCCAGCGTTCAGGCTCAACTTGCCGGTCGCGCTGATGCCGGCGCCATCGTCGAGCACGGTTCGATAGCCGGAGCCTTCCCCGACCAGAATCGCCGTACGATCGTTGACGATATCGCCGCTCAGCGCGGTCAGGCTGACGTTCTGGCCACGAATATCACCGGCCATTGCGTTGCGAATGCTGTCCTGGGCCAGCATCGACAGGTTTCTGCCAGCCTCGACCAGGCCGCCTTGATAGATGCTGCTACCCGCCACCACGCTCAGGTCGTTGCTGGCCCGCAGTACGCCGACGCTGACCAGGTTGTTGCCGCTCAGCACATTCACATCGCGGCCTTGCACCAGGCTGCCACCACGAATATCACGCGAGTCGACCTTGGCCAGGTAGAGCACCGGGGCCAGGACCTTCTCGCCCTCGACCTCGCGTTCCTCCATCCAGACGATGTCATGGGTGAGCGCCGCCACCTGCGCAGCACTCAGCTTCACCCCCATGGTCAGCCCAAGCTGGTCCTTCGAGGCAATGGCGTTGTCCATCAGGTAGCGGAACTGTTCGTACTCGCTGGTCAGGCCATTGGCCAGAAAGCGCTGCCCGGTCTGCGCCAGAACGGCATCGCTCACCAGGCGCGTCTCGTAACCACCATCGCCCAGGCGCCGCCAGGCCTGCTGCGTATCAAAGCCGCCCAATTGATCCAGCAGGTAGTCCGAACTGAAGAAATTCTTCAGGTTGGTCAACTGCGGGTTGGTCTCGATCAGGTAACGGCCCTGCGGGTTACGCGCCTGGGTGAACATGCCGTAGTCGCCCTGCGGCAGGCGGAACGTCGGCAGTGCCGTCGGGTCCACCGCAACGAACGGCGAGCCGCTGAAATCAGCCGGCACGAAGCTGACCTCCACACTGCCATCGGCGCCGACCTGCTCGACCCGCGTCACATCCTTCGGGGGCTGTGGGGCTGGGCTGCTCGGATTGATCGCAATCTCGATACCGCCGACTCTGGAGGCGGTGGTCTGGTCATCGCCCAGGCTCCCCGTCAATTGCGCCAGGGTGTTATCGACCAGGCTGCCGTTCTGAATGTTCTTGGCAACAGTCAGGTTTACCTGGCCACCGGCCTGGATGGTCGCGGCGTAAACGGTATTGCCGTTCGGGCTCCAGGTGGTGACGTCGCTCATGCTGCTGAAGCGGTCATCGGCAGAGCGACTGATCAGCTCGTTGAAACCCGCCTCGTCGAAACGACCGCCCGCTACTGCGGCGTTGAACGCGGGGACGTCGACGAACTCCATCTGGTCCCAGTACCCGGTCGCGATCCTTCCGGGTGTGCCACGCTGGATGATCTGGATGCCTGAACGGGAAACGGCACCCTGGTTGAGCAGGCTGTCGGCGATCAGGGTCATGTCGCCGTTGGCCGCCATCAGGCTGTAGCGGTTTTCGATGTGCTGGGCGTCTACCGTCAGGCCTTTACCTGCCACCAGCCGCGCCGACGGCGAGTTCTTGGTCGGTGTCTCGTCGAGTACCTTGGTGATGGTGATGGTGCCGCGCTTGAACGAATCCCCACCACCGCAGTGCTGCCCACACACCCAGGACAGGCTCCCGGACACCAGCCCCTTGCCCAGCTTGAACTCGGCTTTGGCGTTGGTCAGCTCGATGGCCTTGATGTCGATGTTGCCTGCGCTTTCGACACTGCCGGACAGGTTGCTGAACAGGCTGCCCTTTTCGCCATCCAGGCCGGCGAAGCTGAGGTCACCGCCACTGTAGATATCGCCGTAGTAATTGCTCAAGGTGTCGCCGCGCACACTGAGCCCGGTACCGCTGAACAGCACACTGTCCTGGTCGTTGTAGACACCATCCGCAGCTGTCAGGTGGGCCGACTTCAAGGCGCCGAGGCTGCCTCGGTTGTTGATGCGTGCAGCTTCGATGGTCAAAGCCTGGTCGGCGACCAGGCGGCCAAGGTTGTCCAGCGTGCCTTGCAGGGTCAGTCGGATATCGCCGCCACTGGCCAGGCGCCCGTTGCCCTGGGTGAGATTGATGGCGCCAATGTCGATCAGCTTCAGCGACGAAAGGGTACCGCTGTTGTTCAGGTCGCCAGCAAGCTTGAGGGTCAAGTCACCGTCGGCCACCAGCTCGCCAGCGTTGTCGAGGCTGGCCATGTCGAAGGTCAAGCTACCCGCACTGGCGATTCGCTCGCCCACGGCCAGCGTCAGGCCCTGATGGCTGGTGTAGGTCAGGCCACCGTTGAGCTGCCAATTGCCCGCACCCTCTACCTGGCCAACACGCCAGTCGCCCGTGCCAAGCCCCAGCAATTGACCGCGACTGCTCTGCAACGCCGCCAGGTCAAGAGAGAACACGCCTTGGCCGGCATGCTCGATATGGCCATCGCTGTTGAGCAGGCTCAGGACATCGAGCGTGAAGCCATGGCTGCCGATCGCCACCTTGCCACGGCGGTTGTCCAGCTCATCGTTCAGGACAATTCGGCTGGCGTCACCGCCTAGCGCTCGTAGTTGTCCCCCAACACTGTTGTCCAACCGCTCGCCTTCGACCACCAGACCAGTGGCGGACTCCACCAGGCCTGCGCGGTTGTCGATCCGCTTCACGATCAGTTGAAGGTTGCCCTTGAGGCTGGCGATCAGACCGAGCGTGCCCTCCAGCGCACTGTTGTCCAACGATGCCGCCGTTACCTCTACACTGGCACCCTTGATGCTGCCGCCCTGATTGTGCAGCTCGCCCTCATCCCCCATGCGCAGTACCAGCGCACCGTCTTCGGCAAGCAAGGCGCCCTGCTGGTTCTGCACTGCTGCTGCAACCAGTTCGAGCCCCCCGCTACCGGTCAGTACCTTGCCCTGCTCGCGGTTATCGATAGCGGCTGCCTGCAGTTTCACCTGGGTGCCCAGTACCTGGCCGCCACGATTGTCGATTTGCCCCTGTTCGGCGGCCAGATGCACCTGCTTGCCCACAACCACGCCGCTGCGGTTGTCGATGTTGGCCGCCTCGATCGCGATGGCGCCAGTGGTGGACTGCAGGCGCCCTCCTTGGTTGTTCAGGTCATCGCTGGCGATTATTTCGAGCTTGCCATTTTCGGCACTGACTCGGCCCTGCAGGCTGTTGTCCAGGCTGGTCAGGTGCGCGGTCAGGTTGTCGGCAATGAGCGCACCGCCCTGGTTGAGCACTTCACCGCCAGTCAGCAGCAGTGAGGTACCGGCAAGTACCTTGCCTTCGCGGTTATCCAGCTGTTCCTGCGCATGCACGGTCGCAGTACCGCCGCTGGCAGTGATCGATCCCTTGCGGTTGTCGATGCGCGCGGCCGAAACGTCGACTTCGCTGGCCGCAAGGCTGGCACCCTGGTTATCCAGGGTTTGTGTGGCACCGACGTCTATCTTGCGGCTGGCGATCACGCTGCCACGGTTGGTCACCTGATCAGCGGTTAGCGTCACATCCCCGGTGGCATTGCGGCTGCCATCGAGGTTGACGCCAGCATCGATGCTACCGCCGTTGCTCAACCGGCCACCGCTTTCAAGGCGAATGCTGTCATGGGCCGCCAGGCTCTGTTGGCTGTCGAGATCCCCCTGAGCCTTGATCGTCAGGTCGCGGCCCGCATAGACCGGGCCATCGAGCTGAACGCTATCGGCGTTGACCTTGACCGCGCCGCTGGAAACCGCCTGAGCCATTGTGAGCTTGCCGTTGGCATCGATCTGGATGTCCCCGGCGCTGGTGGCCATGTTGCCCGCCAGACGCACGCCTACACCCTTTTCCGTACCCACCAGGCGAATGGCGCCGGCATACATCCCGCCCAGCGCCGAGCTGTCGATGGCCAGCTCCGGCGCCTGGCTGCCGTCAGCGGCTCGGGCGACAGCAGTGAGGTCATCGGCCTTGACATCATTGCGCCCGGTGATGACGTTCAGCTTCTTGGCGTGGATCTCTGCGTTGATCCGGGCGCTGCGGGTAATCACGTCGAACTGCTCGACCTTGCCCGCCCGGTACCCATTGCCCTCGAAGTTGACGCTGCCACCGTCGACCTGGAAGCGCTCGACACGGCCTTTCTCGATCACAGGCTTGCCCGTAGTGAGCGTCACCCGTGGGGTGTTGATGAAACCGCAGCCGTTGCAGGTGATGCCATAGGGGTTGGCGACGATCACATGCGCCGACTGCCCCGCCACTTCGGTATAGCCACGCAGTTGGCTGGGGCTGTTACCGGTGACTTCGTTGAGAATGACCGACGCAGCCCCGCCTTTCAGGTTGGGGTTGCCCAGGATGATCCCGCCCAACTCGGTGGGCTGGGTTCGGTTAGGGGCATTGTTGAGGATCAGTCCCTGACTGCCGACGTTGTAGTCCTGGAACTGGTTGTGTGACAGCCCGCTGCCATTGGGCGCGGCAATGTTGACGATGGGCACGCCATTACCCGCCTGCCCAAGCGTCGTGCCTGGAGCGCTGACTACCAGCCCCTCGGCCTGCACCAGCAACGGCTGCCAGAACATGGCATTCGCCAGAATGAACGCCAGCCAACGCTTGGGCAGGCCAAGGAAGTGCTCACGGCGTCTCAGGGCAGCGGAAGGCTGGCGTGCAAGGAAGGCGAGCTGGCGAACGTCCATGGTCGAGAATCTCGTATCGGTCTAAGCAGAAGGCGCAATGGCTAGAGGAAGAAGTCGAGGCGGAAATAAGTGGGTGTCTCCCGGGCTTCGATCGGCCCAGGGCGCTCCAGTGAGTGCGCGAACGTCACGCTGGCGGCCATGTTCTGCCCTCGGGCGAACAACTCCAGCGAGTGACTCGACATACGCCCGTGCATTTCGGCGTTGTAGCGGTCATGGCGAATGACACCCTGGTCGTAGCCAAGGCCGATGCCGTACTCAGCCAGCACCGGGCGCAGCCAGTCGATGCTGACCGGGCGATTCCAGCGCAGGTCGCTGCGCCAGTAACCGCCACTGTCACCTGACAGGCTCTGGTCCTTGTAACCACGAATCGACGACTGGCCGCCCAGGCTCATACGCTGCGGGCTGAACAGCACATCCTCGCTACGCTGGCCGGTCACCAGGCTGCTCAGGCTGAAGGACTCCCCCCACAACTGGAAGGGCTGCAGGTAGCTCAACGTCGCGGTGTACTTGCGATAGCGGGCATCTTGTTGTCCAGGGCGAGGGGCGTGATTGCCCTGGGCGTCCAGGGCGCCAATACCGTTCTGCATGCCCAGGTCAAGGTTGATATAGGCATTGCCGACCCGTCGGCCATGGTTGACGCCGAACTGTGCCTCGCTGATGCGATTGCTGCTGTTCCTGAGCTTGCTGTCTTCGATGAAATTGTTGGTGCGCAGGTGTGCAAGCCCTGTGCTCACCGAGGTCTTGCTGACAGCATCGCGAAAGATCACCCGCTCCAGGTACAGCTGATGATTCTGGCTTTCACCGCTCTGCTTGAAGTCGAAACCCAGGGCCTGAATCTGCGAGCGGTATTCACTTTGGCTGTAGGTGTAACTGAGGTTCCACCAACCAAACGGCACACTGTAGCGAAGCATCGCGTTGTTCGAGGTTTTCTGGCGGTCGCTGACCGCGTCATGCCCGCCGCGCAACAGCAGCTGGTCGGACAAGCCCAGGGGGCTGTCCCAATCGAATGAGGCCCCCCACTGCTGCTCACCGGTACTCGCCTGCCCATCGTTATGCCGTGACAAACCCACCCGCCATGGTTTCTGTCGGGTATTCCTGACCAGAACCTCACTGCCGCCAATACGCTCGCCGGGCGCCAGTTCCATCTTCGCGTTGTTCGACGCCAGGCGGTTGAGCTGGTCAACCATCTGCTCGATTTCGCGCAGGTTCAGCAGGTCACCGGGCTTACCGGGAAAGCTCATGGCCAATTCGCGTTCGGACAACTCACTGTCCTCGGCGCTACGAACACGCTCAAGGCGCCCCTCGACGACAAGCACCTGCAAAGCGCCGCTGGACAGGTCCTGTTGCGGCAGATACGCACGGCTGGTAACCAGCCCCTTGCCGAGGTAGTGATCGGTGATTGTCTTGAGCAACAGATCGAGCTGCGCCACCCCCAGGCACTGGCCAGTGAAGGGGGTGAGCAGGCGTTGGCGCTCGGCACTCGACAGACTGTCAGCCCCTTCCAGGTCGATGGAACTGATCTGGAAGCAACGCTCATCGTTGGGCGCTGAAGGGGTTACCGGGTTGCCGGACTGCCCCGGCAGGTTCTTGAGATCCTCCAGGCGACGGCTCTGCTCCTCGAGCAAGCGGTCCTGGCGCTCGCGAATAAGATCCGTATCGCCAGGGGTCGCCGCCGATACAGCGCTTGGGAACAACAAGGCGCCAAGGATCCCTGTGGCTCGTAAGAAGTGGTTCGTCCTGGAAAACATTGAATGGTCACGTGCGCATGATATCACTACGACATCACTGGGCGCGCGATTCTACCAGTCGACTTGTTGACGTCAATTTTTTGCGCTTATCAGGACGGCCCTGACAACGACGTCCACCCGCCATGCCTTCAATCGCGATAGCCAGGCGCCACCTTGTCCAGCAAGCGCAACAACGCCGCCCAGGCCAACTGCATCGCGTCCGGATCGGTCAACTGCCCCTCCTCCAACGGCCGCCCGGGGTCATTGAACTGCCGCTCGGTGTGCGCGCACACCGCATGGGGCGGCAACACCAGCTTGCCGCTGGCCTGGGCGGCGAGCTGGATCTCGCAGGCTTTCTCCAGGTAGTACATGCGCATGAACGCCTCGCTCACGCTGCGCCCTACGGTCAGCAGGCCGTGGTTGCGCAGGATCATCACCGGCTGCTGCCCCAGGTCGGCCACCAGCCGCTGCTGTTCGCTCAGGTCCAGCGCCACGCCCTCATAGTCGTGGTAGGCGACCTTGCCGTAGAACTCCATCGAGATCTGGTTCACCGGCAGCAACCCGCATTCCAGCGCCGCCACCGCGCAACCGGCGCGGGTATGGGTATGCAGCACGCACTGCGCATCTTCCCGGGCACCATGGATGGCGCTGTGGATCACAAAACCCGCCGGGTTCACCGGATAAGGCGAAGGCTCGACGGCATGGCCGTGCAGGTCGATCTTCACCAGGTTGGAGGCGGTGATTTCATCGAACATCAAGCCGTAGGGGTTGATCAGGAAATGATGCTCGGGGCCCGGCAGGCGCACCGAGATATGGGTGAAGATCAGGTCGGTCATGCGAAAGTGCGCGATCAGCCGGTAGCAGGCCGCCAGCTCCTCGCGCAGGTGTTGTTCGGTAGGCATGGTCACGGGTTCCAGGTTTATGAGGGGTGGCTGGAGAGTAGAAGACTGTCCAGCCGCGATGGGTTACTTGCTGGCCGCCCAGGCGTTGAAGCGTTCCTCCAGTTCCTCGCCATGATCAACCCAGAACTCGACGTTCATGGCCAGGGCGCCTTCAAGGTTCTGCTTCGAGGTCGGCACCCACTTGGCCAGCTCCGGCGCCAGCGCGGCAGCCGCCTGGGTGTTGGTCGGGCCGTAGGGAATCTGTTCGACGTAACGCACCTGCGCCTCGGGCTGGTTGGTGTAGGCGATCAGCCGCTCGGCCTGCTGCACATGTTGCGAGCCCTTGATGATCGCCCAATAGTCCATGCCATAAAGGCTGCCGGGCCACACCAGCGCCAGCGGGCTGCCGTTCTGTGCGGCGGCGGCGATGCGGCCGCTATAGGTCGAGGTCATCACCACGTCGCCGGCGGTCAGCCATTGCGGCGGTTGGGCGCCCGCCTCCCACCACTGGATGCTGGGCTTGAGCTGGCTCAACTTGGCGAACGCGCGGTCAACGCCTGCCGGGGTGGCCAGCAC
Organism: Pseudomonas sp. GZD-209; assembly: GCF_049310485.1. Taxonomy (NCBI): domain Bacteria; kingdom Pseudomonadati; phylum Pseudomonadota; class Gammaproteobacteria; order Pseudomonadales; family Pseudomonadaceae; genus Pseudomonas; species Pseudomonas sp. GZD-209. Next base: position 14,631 of record NZ_JBMOWQ010000098.1, on the reverse strand, counting down.
CTTGTACACGTCCTCTACCTTGACCCCGTCGGCCAGCAAGGCGAACTCCAGGTTATATACCGCGCGCTTGCGCAGGCCGCGCTTGCCCGGGTACTTGTTCACGTCCCAGAAGTCGGCCCAGGAGGTCGGCGCCTGGGCCAGTTTGTTGCGGTCGTAGGCGATCGCCACGCTCCACACCAGCGCCGCCGAACCGCATTCCTGCGCGGCGTCGGCAATCAACTGGTTCTTGTGGCCCAGCTTGTTCCAGTCCAGCCGCTCGTACATGCCTTCATCACAACCGCGCAGCAGGTCGGGTCCTTCGATCTGCACCACGTCCCAGTCGACACTGCCGGTGTCGACCATGACTTTGATCCGCGCCATCTCGCCGTTGTACTCGGTCTGGATCAGCTTGCTCTTGTCCTGGGCGCTGAACGGCTGGAACAACGCCACGTCCTGGGCCTTCTGCCCGGCACCGCCATAGCCCACCACGACCATGTCCGACCCCGCCTGGGCACTGCCCAGACCAAGCCACAACAGCACCGCGTACAACCCGGGTTTTCGTGCAAAAGCGCTCATCGATGGACCCTCTTTGTTGTTTTTGTGAGGTTCACCCCTGAGGCGGGGTGCTGTCGAAACTAGACAACGACCAGTAAAAAAACAAGTTGATTTTTTACTATGGGTACACTTTTATAAGAAAAAACAACAACACCCCGCTGGAGCCTGCCCGTATGTCGACCGCCTTCACGCACCTATTCGAACCGCTGCAGCTCCGTGGCAAGCGCCTGAAGAACCGCATCATGTCCAGCGGACACGACACCTCAATGCCCACCGACAACCTGGTCAACGAGCGGCTGATCGCCTATCACAAAGCCCGTGCCGAGGGCGGTGTCGGGCTGATCGTGCTGCAGGTGGCCGGGGTGCATGACAGCGCCCGCTACACCTCCCATGTGCTGATGGCCACCGACGATGCCTGCATCGACGGCTACCGGCGCCTGGCCGAGGTGTGCCACGCCCAGGGCACCGTGGTGCTGTCGCAGATCTTCCACCCGGGCCGCGAAATCATGGAGTCCGCCGACGGCCTGCTGGCGGTCGCCTATAGCGCCTCCGCCGTGCCCAACGAGCGCTTCCGGGTGATGCCGCGCGAGCTCGACCAGTTGATGATCGACGAGATCGTCGCCGGCTACGCGGCTGCGGCGCGGCGTCTGCATCAGGCCGGCATCGACGGTGTCGAAGTGGTCGCCAGCCACGGCTACCTGCCCGCGCAGTTCATCAACCCCCGGGTCAACCGCCGCAGCGACGGTTACAACGGCGGCCTGGAACAGCGCCTGCGCTTTTTGCGCGAGATCCTTGCCGCCGTACGCGCCGCCACCGACGAGCAGTTCATCGTCGGCCTGCGCATCAGCGCCGACGAACGCGATGCCGAGGGCCTTACCGAAGACGAATCGTTGGCCGCCGTGCAGGCCCTGCAGGCGAGCCTGGACTACGTGCACATCGTCGCCGGCAGCTCCGCCTCGCTGGGCGGCGCCATCCATATCGTCCCGCCGATGGCCATCGAGGCGGCGTACCTGGCCCGTGAAGCCGGCACCTTCAAGTCGCGCCTGCAGATACCGCTGTTCGTCACCGGCCGGATCAACCAGCCCCAGGAAGCCGAACTGATCCTTGCCCGTGGCCAGGCCGATGTATGCGGCATGACCCGCGCGCTGATCTGCGACCCACAGATGCCGAACAAGACCGACAGCGGCCGCGCCGAGGACGTGCGCGCCTGCATCGCCTGCAACCAGGCCTGCATCGGCCACTTCCATCGCGGGCTGCCGATCTCCTGCATCCAGCACCCGGAAACCGGGCGCGAACAGCAGTACGGCCACCTGCCCCCGGCCACCGTGCGCAAGCGGGTCATGGTGGTGGGTGGCGGCCCCGCCGGCATGAAGGCCGCCGCCGTGGCGGCGGCACGCGGGCACCAGGTGACGCTGTATGAAGCCAGCGCGCAACTGGGCGGCCAGGTGCTGCTGGCGCAGTTGCTGCCCCGGCGCAGCGAGTTCGGCGGCGCCAGCACCAACCTGCAACGGGAGATGCAACTGGCCGGGGTCGAAGTGGTGCGCAATACCCGCGTCGACCGCGACCTGGTCGAGCGCGAACGCCCGGACGCGGTGATCGTCGCCACCGGTGCCGAGCCCTACTGGCCAGCGTTCGAGCGTGGCGGCGAGCTGCAGGTGGTCGATGCCTGGCAAGTGCTGCGCGACCAAGTGAAGCTCGGCCGTTCGGTACTGGTGGTGGACTGGCGCTGTGACTGGATCGGCCCCGGCATCGCCGAGCGCCTGGTGCGCGCCGGGCACCAGGTGCAGCTGGCGGTCAACGGCACCCATTGCGGCGAGAGCCTGCCGCTGTACGTGCGCGACCAACTGGCCGGCGAGCTGCACAAGCTGGGCATCCCGATCACGCCTTATGCCCGCCTGTATGGCTGCGACGACAACAGCGTCTACCTGCAGCACACCGCCAGCGGCGAGGCGATGATCTTCGAAGGCATCGACACCCTGGTGCTGTGCCAGGGCCATCAGCCGGTCGACACCCTGGCCGAGCAGATCAAGGACCTCACCCAGGTGCAGCGCATCGGCGACTGCCTGGCCCCGCGCACCGCCGAGGAAGCAATCCATGAAGGGTTGAAGGTCGCCGCCGCCTTGTGAGCCTGTTTATACTCCGGGACTTTGCAGGGCCGACTGGAAACCGCCATGAATCGCCACATTGCCAAAGCGCCGCCACCTGCCGAGGACGGCAGCCCCGCGCCGCAGTTCCTCGGCACCCGCATCCGCGGCCTGCGCAAGCGCCGCGGCATGACCCTGGCCGAGCTGGCCGAACAGAGCGGGCTGACCGCCGGCTACATCAGCCAGCTGGAGCGCAACCTGTCCTACCCGTCGATCCCGGCGCTGTTCAACATCGCCCGCACCCTGGGCGTGACCATCCAGTGGTTCTTTGCCAGCGAAGCGGTCACTGCCCCGGAAGATGAGGGCTATGTGGTGCGCAGGAACAGCCGGTTGAGCGTGCATTACGAAGACGGCATCGTCGACCAGCTGCTCACCCCGCAGCCCAGCCGCGAGCTGGAAATGCTGCATTCGCGCTTCCCCCCGGGCACCTACAGCGAGCAAAGCTACAGCCATGACGGCGAAGAGGCCGGCTACCTGCTGTGCGGGACCTTCGAGCTGTGGGTAGGCGAACGTCACTTCCAGCTGAGCGAAGGCGACAGCTTCAGTTTTTCCAGCCAGGAGCCGCACCGTTACGGCAACCCTGGCGACGTCGATGCGGTGGTGATCTGGGTGATCACCCCGCCGACTTTCTGAGCCCAGCACAAGAACAACACAAGGTGCCGCCCCATGACCGACCTGATCCTGCACGAACTCGACGAAGGCCTGCTGACCCTGCGCCTGAACCGCCCGGACAAGCTCAATGCGCTGACCAACGCCATGTACACCCGGCTGGCCGAGTTGTTCGAGGCGGCCAACGACGACCCGCAGGTCGAGGTGATCGTGTTGACCGGCAGCGCCGAGTGCTTCACCGCCGGCAACGACCTGCCGGACTTTCTCGACCAGCCGCCCACCGACCTGAACAGCCCGGTGTTCCGCATGATGTGGGCGGTGCTGGCGCTGGACAAGCCGCTGATCGCGGCGGTTGCCGGCCCGGCGATCGGTATCGGCACCACCCTGCTGCTGCATTGCGACCAGGTGTTGGTTACCCGCGATACCAAGCTGCGCACACCGTTCGTGCCGCTGGGCGTATGCCCGGAGTTCGGCGCCAGCCTGCTGCTGCCACGCCTGCTGGGGCACGCGCGGGCCGCGCAGGTGTTGCTGTGCAGCCAGTTGCTCAGTGGCGAGCAGGCCGTGCAATGGGGGCTGGCGACCGAGCTGTTGGAGGACGGCGCACAGTGCCAGGCCGCCGCCGTGAAACTGGCCCGACGCCTGCAGCGCCTGCCCAGCGATGCCCTTCGCATCAGCAAGCAATTGCTCAAGGATGCCCATCGCCAGGAACTGGCGGCGACGGTTGAGCGCGAAGGCCTGGCGTTCATCGCCCGCCTGCAGACGCCCGAGGCGAAAGCGGCGTTGCGGGCGATGGTCAAAGGATGACCACACAATGAATTTGCACCTCCCCTGTAGGAGCGGCCTTGTGTCGCGAAAGGGCTGCAGCGCGGCCCCAGGATTTCAGCGTAAAAACAGAAATCGCGGGGCTCAAGACCTGCACTCTGCCTGTGGGAGCGGGTTTACCCGCGAAGATGACACCTCGGTGCCTGGCACGGGCTACGCCCGTGTTCGCGGGTGAACCCGCTCCCACAGGGATCGCGCAGTTGTTGGAATGGCGAGCAAGACAGTTGCCGCCATCTGGCCACGCTGACCTCAAGCAATGCAAGCAAGGGCGGCATGGCGCCCCCGTGTCAAAAACAAACCAGACGTACCTTTTCGGAGACCTGAATGCTGCGTGTGTTCGAGCGATGGCTAGACCCCTTCCCACCCGATGAAGTCCCGCCGCCACCGGTGGGGCTGCTGCGTTTCCTATGGGCCTGCACCCGCGGCGCGCGCGGCTACATCCTCGCCCTTGCGCTGTTCAGTGCCGGCGTATCGATCTACGAAGCCTGGTTGTTCTCCTTCCTCGGCCAGGTGGTCGACCTGCTCCCGGCCTGGCAGGCGGGCACCGCCGCAAGCGGTGAAGAAAGCCGCGTGCTGTGGGGCATCGGCCTGGTGCTGCTGGCCAGTATCGGGCTGGTGGCGCTGCGCACCCTGATGCAACACCAGGTGCTGGCGATCAACCTGCCGCTGCGCCTGCGCTGGGACTTCCACCGCCTGATGCTGCGCCAGAGCCTGTCGTTCTTCTCCGATGAATTCTCGGGCCGGGTCACCACCAAGGTGATGCAGACCGCGCTGGCGGTGCGCGAAGTGCTGTTCACCTTCATCGAGATCATTCCCGGCATCGGCGTGTACTTCATCGCGATCATCGCCCTGGCCGGCGGTTTCGCCCTGCAGCTGATGCTGCCGTTCATGGCCTGGCTGGTGCTGTTCGGGCTGGCGATGCTGTACTTCGTGCCGCGCCTGGGCCAAGTCGGCCAGGAGCAGGCCAATGCGCGCTCGTCGATGACCGGGCGCATCTCCGATGCCTACACCAACATCACCACCGTGAAGCTGTTCTCCCATTCCAAGCGCGAAGCGCACTTCGCCCGCGCGGCCATGGAAGACTTCAAGCTCACCGGCTTTCGCCAGATGCGCCTGGTCAGCCAGTTCGAGATCGTCAACCAGGCGCTGGTGGTCGCCCTGATTCTCGGTGCCGGCGGCTATGCGCTGTGGCTGTGGCACCAGGGCCAGGTCGGCGCTGGCGCCGTGGCAGCGATCACCGCCATGGCACTGCGCATCAATGGCATGTCGCACTGGATCATGTGGCAGATGACCTCGCTGTTCGAGAGCATCGGCACCGTGCAGGACGGCATGGCCACCCTCACCCGCGGCCCCAAGGTGCAGGATGCGCCCAACGCTGGCGTGCTGCAGACCCGCGGCGGCGCAGTGACCTTCGACAAGGTGAGCTTCAACTATGGCGGCGAACGCCAGGTGCTCGACGACCTCACCCTGCACATCCGCCCCGGCGAAAAAGTCGGGCTGGTGGGCCGCTCGGGTGCCGGCAAGTCGACGCTGATCAACCTGCTGCTGCGCTTCTACGACGTCAACAGCGGCACGATCCGCATCGACGGGCAGGACATCGCCGAGGTCACCCAGGACAGCCTGCGCAGCGCCATCGGCATGGTCACCCAGGACACCTCGCTGCTGCACCGCTCCATCCGCGACAACATCGCCTATGGCCGCCCCGACGCGACTGATGCGCAGATCCGCAGCGCCGCCGCCAATGCCCAGGCCGATGGTTTCATCAGCCAGCTCAGCGACAAGCAAGGCCACAGCGGCTACGACACCCTGGTGGGTGAGCGCGGCATCAAGCTGTCCGGCGGCCAGCGCCAGCGCGTGGCCATCGCCCGGGTGATGCTCAAGAACGCCCCGATCCTGCTGCTGGACGAGGCCACCAGCGCGCTGGATTCGGAGGTCGAAGTGGCCATCCAGGAAAGCCTCGACGAGATGATGCAAGGCAAGACCGTCATCGCCATCGCCCATCGGCTGTCCACCATCGCGGCCATGGATCGGCTGATCGTCATGGACGAGGGGCGCATTGTCGAGCAAGGCACCCATGCCGAACTGCTGGGCAAGAACGGCACCTATGCACGGCTGTGGCAGCACCAGAGCGGCGGGTTCCTGGGCGAGGACCAAGGGGTGGTCGAGAGCGTGGAGTAGGCCTGGCGGGGGGCTGCGATTGGCACGCCCCCTACCGATCAATCAGGTCCGGAACCGTCGCACCAGCGTATCCAGCTCATTCGACAAGCCCGCCAGGCTCTGCGAATCCTGGCGCGCCGCCTGGGCAAGTTCGGCCACCAACTGCGCATCGCCGTGAATCTGGCTGATGTGCCGGTTGATGTCCTCGGCCACCTGGTGCTGCTCTTCGGCCGCCGTGGCAATTTGCGTGTTCATGTCGCGGATGACGTCCACCGACTCGCGGATCTGGCCGAAGCTGTCGCGGGCCAGGCCGATGCGACTGACCGACTGCTGCGAGACTTCCAGGCTGGCGTGCATCTGCTCGGCGACCTGCGCGGTACGGTTGGCCAGATTGCCCAGCAAGCCGTCGATCTCTGCGGTGGAGTCGGCGGTGCGCTTGGCCAGCGCCCGCACTTCGTCGGCAACTACCGCGAAGCCCCTGCCCTGCTCGCCGGCACGGGCCGCTTCGATCGCCGCATTGAGGGCCAGCAGGTTGGTCTGCTCGGCAATCGAACGGATCGTGCCGAGGATTGACTGGATGGCGTTGCTGTCGCGCTCCAGTTGCTGGATCGACTGGGCCGACTGCTCGATCTCCTGGCTTAGCCGATCGACGCTGTGCACTGCGGCGTCGATCTGCTGCTGGCCGTCACGGGCCTGCTGCTGACCGCTGTCGGCCGATTGCGCGGCCTGGCTGCACGAACGCGCAACTTCATTGGCGGTGGCGACCATCTCATGGAAGGCGGTGGAGACCATGTCCACCGCTTCACGCTGGCGCCCGGCAGCCTCGGCCATGTCATGGGCAACACGTGTCGAACTGTCAGAGGTGCTGAGGATCTTGCCGGCGGCCGCACCGATGTGCTGGATCAGGCTGCGGATGGCACCGAGGAACTGGTTGAACCAGTTGGCCAACTGCGCCGTTTCGTCACGGCCACGGATGTCCAGGTTGCGGGTCAGGTCGCCCTCGCCCTGGGCGATGTCCTCCAGGCCGCGGCTGACATTGTTGATCGGGCGTACGATCAGGTTGGCGAACGCGGTACCGACCACGGCGAACACTGCAGCCAGCAGCAGCGCGATAGCGCCGATCAGCCAGCTCAGGCGCGAGGTGCTGCGCATCACTTCGTCGTGGCGGATCAGGCCGATGAAGGTCCAGCCCAATTGCTCGTCGGGGTAGATGTTGGCCATGAAGCGCTCGCCATTGATCTCGACCTCCAGCAGGCCTTTGCCGGCCTTGGCCAGGTCGGCGTAGCCATCGCCGAAACTGGCAAGCTGTTTGAAGTTGTGGCTGGCGTCCCGGGGGTCGACCATCACATTGCCGTTGTTCTCCACCAGCATCACGTAGCCACTGTCGCCCAGCTTGATCTGCTTGAGGATCTCGGTCAGCCCTTTGAGCGATACGTCGATGCTGACCACACCGCCCGGGTTGCCCAGTGGGTTGGCGACGGCGCGCACGATGCTGACCTGCACGGTGTCATCGGCGGCCCAGTAATAGGGCGCCGTGCGCAAGGTCTTGCCGGGGTTGGCGATCGCCAGCTGATACCAGGGGCGCTGGCGCGGATCGTAGTCGGCGAAGTCCTTCACGGCCGGCCACCCCACGTAACCACCGTCTGCCAGCCCATAGGAAACGTAGGCATAGCTGGGGTGGGCGTCCGCCAGATGGGTCATGAACTGGAAAATCTGCTGGTCCCGGGCGCCAAGCTCATTGCCGGTGCTGGCGCCCAGGTACTTGTTGACCTCACTGCCCGTGGCCGTGACCAAAGGTTGCGCGGCCAGGTAGTTGACGTTCTGCTCGATGCCCTGGAAGAACAGGCTCATCGCATTGCCTACCTGGCGAATCTCCCGCGTGCTGTTGTCGAGGAAATTCTCTCGCGCCTCACTGCGCAGATTGAGGACAACCAGCATGGCAACCAGGCCTATCGGTATCACTGCGATCCCGGCAAAGGTCCACATCAGCTTGTGCTTAATGTTCATTCATCCCCCTTGAACCCGCGCAAGGCTCACCCGGCCAATCGCCGTCGTTAGTGGGTCGCCATCTGGCGAGCATTGGTTTTTTCGCGACGCTGGTAGGCCAGCAGCAAGCCGGCGTACCAGAACGGCATGACATACAGCGCAGTGCGGGTATCCGGCTCCAAGGCCAGCAAACACAGCACGAACAACAAAAACACCTGCGACAGGGCTGCACAGGCCTTGCCGCCCGGCAGCTTGAAGGTGGATCGCTGGTGCGCCTGCGGGTTCTGCCGGCGGTAGGCAAAGTAAGCCATCAGGATCAGTGACCAGGTGACGATGATCATCACTGCCGAAATGGTCGAGACCAAGGTGAACACCGTCATGACTTCCGGGATCACGAACAGCAGCGTCAAGGCCAGGGCCATGCACACACCCGAGAACATCAGCGCACGGACGGGCGTGCCGGTTCCCGACAAGCGCCCGAATGCCAAGGGAGCCTGGCGCTGATGGGACAAGCCGTAGAGCATCCGCGACCCCGAATACACGCCACTGTTGGCCGATGACGCCGCCGACGTGAGCACGACAAAGTTGATGATGCCGGCAGCGGCCGGAAGCCCGCCCAGCAGGAACAGCTCGACGAACGGGCTGCGATTGGCGGGGACGTTGGCCCATGACACCACACTGATGATGCACGCCAGCGCCGCGATGTAGAAAAGCAGGATACGCACCGGGATGGTGTTGATGGCCTTGGGCAGGGTTTTCTCCGGGTTCTTCGCCTCGGCGGCGGCAGTGCCGACCAGTTCAGTGCCGACGAACGAAAAAATCGCGATCTGAAAGCCCGCCAGGAAGCCCAGAATGCCGTGGGGCATGACCACGCCCGGGGCAACCAAGTGGCTGAAGGACGCCGTCACGCCCGCTGGCGATGTATAGGCAGTGGCAACCATTACCAGCCCGGTGATCACCAACAGCACGATGGCAACGACCTTGATCAGCCCGAACCAGAACTCGACCTCGCCGAACGCCTTGACCGCGAGCATGTTGAGGCCCAACAGCAGGAACATCGTGGCGAAAGCCGGCAGCCAGGTGGGCAGATCGGGGTACCAGTACTGCATGAAGCCCGCCACCACAACCACATCTCCCACGGCCGCCACCACCCAGCTGAGCCAGTAGGACCAGCTGAGAATGTACCCGGCGCGTGGCCCCAGATAGTGGTGCACGAGGTCGGCGAACGAGCCCATTTCTAGGTTGGCGAGGAGCATCTCGCCCATCGCCCGCATGATGCAGAAAACGAAAAAGCCGATGATCGCGTACACCAGGATGATCGAGGTGCCCGACAGCGCGATGATCTTGCCAGAGCCCATGAACAGGCCGGTGCCTATGGCGCCACTGATCGAGATGAGTTGGATGTGGCGATTCTCGAGCCGCCGCTTGAGCACACGGCCATCTTCTGCTGTCGCGTCAGGCGCGTCACAGGTGTGTTGCATCATTAACCTCTTATTCTTTTTGGTAAAACCTGGTCTTTAACCACACCCTTGCAAAACTGGCACGCACGTACAGTTCTCTTGAGCACTTGAAAGTTGCAAGACAGGGATGGGAAACCACACAAACGACAATAAAAATCCAGTGAGTAGTTTCACCGGACTGGCTAGCTTTTTGAAACTCTCAACTATTGAGCCGACTTATTCTGCCAGTCGACCTGGCCAAGCGGAACATAACAAACTGCGCACACCGCACCCCGCTTCATACAGAGTGCCAGCCTCGATTGACAGAGTGTCCAGTGGCACGGCCGGAACCTGCAGGCCGGGTGATCACATTTTGAACGTGGACAGCAAAATGCTGGTTTCAGTGTTCTCGATATGGGGGATCGAGCGAATGGAGTTCAGCACCCGGTCAAAGCCTTCCAGCGTGTCGGCCCGCAATTCCGCCATCAGGTCCCAACGGCCGTTGGTGGTGTGGATGGCGACCACATTGGGGTGCCCCCGTAGCGCACGCTTGACCTCGGCAGCATGGTGGCCACTGATGGCGATGCTGGTGATGGCCCTTACCCCTTGCTCGGGAGCATCCGAGCGCAGGCGGATGGTGTAACCCAGAATCACGCCCTGTTCTTCCAGCTTGGTAATCCTGTTCTGCACCGTTGCCCTGGCGACCCCCAGTTTTTTCGCGAGCGTCAGGACTGGCGTGCGTGCATTGTCCCGCAGCAGCGCGACCAGCGCCCGATCAATATTATCCATGTTGAATACCAGGCTGTTCAGATTGTCATTCGAGGGGCGCAGATTGTGTAGAAGTCTTTCAAAACTGGCAACCTGCACGCTTCATATTGACGCCCTCTTTCATCACAATTTTCCGGCAGCTGATATTGCATCACCCTGCGGTTAAAACACACTTGCCAAGTGTTCTATTTAATTGACATCCCGATACGCTCGGACTTGATCCGTGGCCTGGGTATATCTCCTTTCAAACGAACCCGACGCGCAGCCTGACGTTGCTGCACGCACTCAACCCCGGTAATTACCAGATGGCATTTCCAACACGTTCGATTCAGGCACCTGCGGCAGTGGTCATGGTCCGCCCACATGCCTTCACCCCCAACCCGGAAACCGCAGCAGACAACGCCTTCCAGAGCGCCAACCCTGACATCGCCACGGCAACCCTCGCCGAAGTGGCGCGTGACGAAGTCACCCAGGCGGCGCAGCGGCTCATGGCCGAGGGTGTGCGGGTTCACCTGTTCGATGACCTGGGCGAACACGACACGCCTGACTCGGTGTTCCCCAACAACTGGTTCTCCACCCACCCGGGTGGCCATGTCGCCATCTACTCGATGTACTCGAAGAACCGTCGCCGCGAGCGCCGGGCCGATGTCATCGAGATGCTCAAGCATGAGTACCGGGTGCAGGACGTGATCGACTACTCGGGCCTGGAGCAAGACGAACTGTTCCTGGAGGGCACGGGGGCGATGGTGTTCGACCACTTGTCCAGGGTTGCCTACACCGCACGCTCGAACCGCGCCGACCCGATAGCCCTCGAGCGGTTCAGCACCCACTTCAATTTCGAGCCGATGGTGTTCGATACGGCGGATGAAAAAGGCTCGCCGATCTACCACACCAACGTCCTGATGTGCGTGGCGACCGAATTCGCCCTGGTGGGGTTCGACACCTTCACCAACAAGGCGCGGGCCGAAGAGGTACGCATGCGCTTGATCGAATCCGGCCGAGACGTGATTGACCTGACCAACCAACAGATCAACGAGTTCGCGGGCAACGCCATCGAGCTGTCCGGGCGGGATGGGCGGCTTCTTGCGCTGTCACGCCGGGCATGCAACAGCCTCACGGCCGAGCAGCGGCAACGCATAGAGCGCTCGGCGCGGCTGGTACCGCTGGACGTGCCGACAATCGAAATGGCGGGTGGCTCGGTGCGCTGCATGATTGCGGGCATTCATCTTTCCCCCCGCCAATAGGGCCCAGCGCGAGCTGTCGTGATTGCGTCTGCAACGACTCGATCCGTCGCCGCCCAGCCCCATCACGACAGGTTTCATTGCGGCCTATCCGGGACACTTCCGAGGGCGGGTTGCGCTGCCGAGAGCACCGCCAGCCCGCCCTACCAACAAGAACGGAAACCCCGACATGACCCGACACGCCCTTAGCCGCATCGCCATCGCCCTGCTGCTCGCCGGCGGCGCAAGTTTCGCCCACGCCGCCCCCTTGCTCGACACCGGCCGCAGCGACGCACCCACTGCTGCGACCCAGGCACACAGCAACGCATGGCTGGAAATCGACCAGCTTGCCTTCGAGCACAACATCGCGCGTATCCAGAAACTCGTCGCCGGCAAAAGCCAGGTCTGCGCTGTCATGAAGGCCGACGCCTACGGCAACGGCATTGCGCTGCTGGTGCCAGCGGCCATGCGCATGGGCGTCAGCTGCATTGGCGTTACCAGCAACGAAGAGGCACGCGTGGTCCGCGAAAAAGGCTTCAAGGGGCGGCTCATGCGGCTGCGCATCGCCAGCCTGGGCGAGGTGCAGGATGCGCTGCCCTATGCCATGGACGAGTTGGTCGGCAACCTGGAAGTGGCGCAGCAACTGGATGCCCTGGCCAAGCGCAGCGGCCAGCGGCTGAAGGTGCACCTGGCACTCAACTCCGCCGGCATGGGCCGCAACGGCGTGGAAATGGGTACGCCCCAAGGGCTCAAGGACGCAGTTGCCATGGCTACCCTCGGGCATCTGGAGGTGGTCGGCATCATGACCCACTTCCCAGTGGAGGAACGTGAGGATGTGCTCAAGGGCCTTGCCCGATTCAAGGAACAGTCGGCGCTGCTGATCCAGCAGGCCAAGCTCGATCGCAGCAAACTGCTGCTGCACTGCGCCAACACCTTCACCACCCTGGAGGTGCCTGAAGGCTGGTTGGACATGGTGCGCCCGGGCGCTGCGCTGTATGGCTACCCCGTGGGCGGCCACGAGGAGTTCGAGCGTGTCATGCAGTTCAAGTCGCAGGTGGCAGCGGTCAACAGCTACCCGGCCGGCAGTGGCATCAGCTACGACCACACCTACACCCTGAGCCGTGACTCGCAGGTGGCCAACATTCCCGCAGGCTATTCGGACGGCTATCGTCGGGCTTTCTCCAACAAGGCTTCGGTGCTGATCAATGGCAAGCGCGCGCCGGTAATTGGCAAGGTCACCATGAATACCCTGATGGTCGACGTCACCGATATCCCGGGGGTCAAGGCGGGCGATGAAGTGGTGCTGTACGGCAAGCAAGGGGCTGACGAGATCACCCAGGCAGAGCTTGAAACCATCAACGGGGCGTTGCTGGCCGACCTCTACACGGTCTGGGGCAACTCGAACCCGAAGGTGTTGAAAGCCAGGTGACGGCGCGCGGCATCGCCTGCTTGTAGGCACCAGGCTTTGTACGAAGAGTTTCGTGGGAGCGGGCTTGCCCCGCGATGGAGTGCGAAGCACTCCTGTACCCGATATCAAACAGTGTCAAAGATGCCGCAAACTCAGGCTTTGCTGCCGCGTTGCGGCAGATCGCGGGGCAAGTCGCATCGGCGCACCGCCGCTCCCACAACGTTGGATGACCATACTTTTCGTAAAGAGCCTGGTAGCCAGCCGCCTCCCGACGCTCAACGCAACTGCCCCGCAATCAACCCCAGCGCAATCACGATCATCACCATCCCCGACAACCGCCCGACCATCTGTGCCGCCGCCGGCCGAGTACGCAGCACCGCCTTGGCGCCATACCCCACCATCAGGTACACCACCAGCGAACTGGCCAGGTGCACCAGCCCCAGCAGCAGGATCTGCAACCACACCGGCCAGCTCGCCTGCGGGTCGGTGAACTGCGGCAACAGCGCCAGGAACAGCAGGAACACCTTGGGGTTGAGGCCGCTTACACAGAAACCCTTGAACGCCCAGCGCGACCCGGAGTCCGTCACGCCACCCTCCCCGGCCTCGGGCACTGCCGGGCGCAGCAGCAGGTTGCCGCCCAGCCACAGCAGGTAAACGCAGCCCGCCAAGGTCAGCAGGGTCAGCGCCAGCGGGTGCCCGGCGATAAGGCTGCCGACCCCGGCCGCCACGATCAGCGTCACCAGAAAATGCCCCGAGAGCATCCCCGCCACCGCCGGCATCACCCAGCGCCCACGCATCCCGGCGGAAATGGCATAGGCCCAGTCGGCACCGGGGGTGATCACGAACAGCAAGGACACGGCCCAGAACGCCGCCAATACACTCATGGCCACTTTGAATCTTCCTTCCACAGGGGTTTCGTTGGAAGCAAGATTACGGATATCGCCCGGGGATTTTCTTTCGTATATTCCCCATCTCAGCCAGCAACCTGGAAGATTCTTCCCTCATGGACCGAACCGATCGAAAAATCCTTGCCGAACTGCAAAAAGACGGGCGCCTGTCGGTCACCGAACTGGCCGAACGCGTGGGCTTGAGCCTGTCGCCCTGCCACCGCCGGCTCAAGGCGCTGGAAGAGTCCGGCGCCATCCTCGGCTACCACGCCCGCCTGGCCCCCAGCGCCCTGGGCCTGAACTTCGCCGCGCTGGTGTTCGTCACCCTGCGCGAGGTTACCCGCCAGCCGGTGGCGGACTTCGAAGCGGCGGTTTCGCAGATACCGCAGATCGTCGAGGCGCAGCGGCTGTTCGGTGACCCGGATTACCTGCTGCATGTGGTGGCCAAGGACCTGCCGGCGTTCCAGAAGCTGTATGACGAGCAGCTGACCAGCATTCCCAATGTGAAGCGGTTGAGTTCGACGTTGGTGATGAAAGAGGTGATCCAGGATCGGTTGTTGCCGATGTAGGCATTTCAGTTTTTCGGTTGCCTGTACCGGCCTCTTCGCGGGTAAACCCGCTCCCACAGGTACACCGCCACCACTGTGGGAGCGGGTT